>JBIPND010000009.1:0-17134 GCA_044374015.1 Luteolibacter sp.
GCGATCCGCGCCGACGGCCGCCTCGCGGAGTTCGTCACCACCCGCTACGCCTCGTGGAACGCGGGCATCGGCGCGAAGATCGAGAACAAGGAAGTCTCGCTGGAAGAAATCACCAAACACGTGCTCGGCTCGCCCGAGCCGGTCATCGCGTCCGGCCGTCAGGAAATGTTGGAGAACCTGGTCAACGAGTTCATTTAAATCCTGCCCATGCGGTAAAAGGCCGGCCCGCAACGGGTCGGCCTTTTTTTTATTCCACGGGCAAACCCGCCTCGCGCCAGCTGTCGATGCCGGCTCCTAACACCGAGACGTGGTGGTCGCGTCGCGCCACCTTGCGGGCCACCCCGCGCGCTTCGGGGCAGCCGGGATTGAAGCAGTAAAACACCACCCGCTTGCCGGATTTCAGCGCTTGGGTGATTTCCACGTCCCTTGCTTCGATCTGCGCGTCGAACTCGGTGTGCGGCCAGTTGATCGCGTCGGGAATGTGGTCGATGCCGTAGAAGTAGGGGACCCTGACGTCGTAAATCAGGGCATTTCCCGATTGCTGAAGGGTAAAGAATTCCTCGAGCCCGATGTTGGTGGCCTTGCCTTGTGAAACGTAAGTTGATGGGATTTTTCTCGGTTTGGGCACGGGTGTTTCAGGTGCAACCGGCGCTGGCGGGGGCGTGCACGCGACCATCATGGAGGCCGCCGTTAAACCCGAGAGAACCTTTTTGAAATCACGCATGTTGCAGCCGTAGCCTCCGCGCCCATGGGCGTCAAAGGAGAATTTCCCGGCGATCTTCGCACTTTCCGTTGCGGGTGGCGTCAATGGCGTGGAGGGTCTCCGGTACCTGATTTGATTGTGACCCGTTTTTCCCACCACTGCTTATTTCTGCTCGCCTGTTTGCTGCTGGGATCTTGCCAAACCGCGAAATTTTACGGGCAAGCGGTCGGCGGGCAGCTGGAGATCTTCCGCAAAAGCCGGCCGATTCCGCCGATCATCGCGGATTCCGGCGCCGATCCGAAGTTGCGGTGCCAGCTCGTGGCCGTCCAAGGGATCCGCCAGTTCGCCAGCGAGCATCTCACCCTGGCGGGCGATGAAAGTTATGGCAATTATGCCGATCTCGGCCGCAAGTATGTGACGTGGGTGCTGTATGCCGCGCCCGAGTTTTCGTTGAAACCCAAGACCTGGTGGTATCCGACGCTCGGCCATCTCGAATACCGGGGGTTTTTCCGGGAGGCGGACGCCCATGAACTCGCCGACCAGCTGCGCGCCCGCGGTCATGACGTGGAAGTCGGTGGCGTCGAAGCTTATTCCACGCTGGGGTGGTTTCATGATCCGGTGCTCAACTGCTTCGTCCACAAATCCGAGATTGCACTGGCGGAACTCATTTTCCACGAGCTCACCCACCGCAGGCTGTTCCGCAATGGCGACACCGCTTTCAACGAGTCCCTCGCCACCGCCTTTGCCGAGGAGTGCGTGAAACGCTGGTTGCGCCATCAGAACCGCAGCGCCGATCTCCGCAAATACCAACAACTGCTAGTCCGCCGCAACCAGTTTTACGACAAGATCGACGTCACCCGGGTCCAACTCGAAGCGCTCTACGCCAGCGGCAAAACCGAGGGGGAAATGCGTCGTGAAAAAGCCGCTTTGCTCGCGGATCTCCAGCAGAACTTCCGCGAGCTGCGCCGCCGTTGGGGCGGCAGTGGCCTTGAATCGTGGCTCACCCAGGATCTCAACAACGCCCACCTCGTTTCTATCATCACCTATCAGAAAAACGTCCCGCTCTTCCATCGGCTGCTCGCGGAGTGCGGCGGCGACATCGATCTGTTTTTCAAACGGGCTGCGAAGTTGGATCTGGCAGCCGCCGGTGATTAGGCTGTTTGGCAAAATCATTGCCGAAACCTGGTCCGGCTTGGAATCTTCGCAGCGCGGTCCGGAGTTCAAGCTTTAGCTTGCTTCTTCAAGAGCACGGTAAACCGTGAACTCCGGACAGCCGTCTGGTGGCACCCGGCCAAGGGGGGGGCCGCGGAGAAAAGACCGAAGCCGCTTTGCGCGTGGGAGCGCCATTCCGCGGTCCGGAGTTCAAGCTTTAGCTTGCCGCTTCAAGAGCACGGTAAACCGTGAACTCCGGACCGGTTTCGGATGGCAAGCGGCTTTTGGCAGAGAATCTAGGCTGGCCCGTCTCCGGCTTCAGGGACCGCTCGCTTGGCGAATGGCAGCGCCAGCAGCAGGAAAAACACCACGGCGATGGCCAGCATCGAGACCAAATACCACGGCCACGGACCGAGGTGGTCGATCAAACTCGGATTGTCCGGCGGGCGCGAGGCAAAGCCGAAATTGGTGCCCAAGCCGCAATTCACCGCCATCGCAAAGATCAGGTAGATCACCGACCAAGCCAAAATCTCCAGCGGTCCTTTCCACAACGGCTGCCGCGGCCGCCAGCCAATCACCAGCGGCAGATAGAGCGCCGTGGCGACGATCGCGAAGTGCTGGATGAAAAACATCACAAACGGAAAATGCGGGAACCCCACCGAGATATTGGGTGTTAGAAGCGCCTGGAAGGTCGCGGCGAGGCCCCAGAAATAAGTCATCGCGCACAGCAGCGGGCGCTTGGTCAGCAGCGCGAAACCGGCGGTGAAGGTGGCGATGTCGCACAGGTGCAGTGGCAGATAGTTGTCCAGCGACTTCGGCCCGTCGAGCGTGAGCCAAGCCAGCAAACTGAGAGGAAACGAACTCAGGTTGAGAAAAATCAGCAGCGCCGTCGCGATCCTCCGGCTCTCGCCGCCTTTTCTGCCGGCGACGAGAAATGCGGCGACGACCGCCAGTCCGATCACCGAGGTGACCAGATGCTCTTGTGAAAATGTCTGAAACGGACGCGGCATTTCTGAGTTACTCTAGCGGGCCGATTTCGGCGATGGCGGGCTTCTGGTTTTCGAAAATCGCGCGGGCGATCGATTGCACATCCGCATCGGTGACGGCCAGCACGTTGGCGCGCCATTCGGCGGGCGAGGGGATTTTGCCGAAGTCCAGCACCCCCTCGCCGGCCCACGCGGCGTGGGCGGAGGTGGTTTCGAAGGCGAGTTTGCTCTGCGCGATGGCCAGTCGTTTGGCGCGGTCGAGCTCGCCCTCGCGTGGGCCGTGGGCGACCAAATCGTCGATCTCGCGGAAAATGCAGCCGAGCGCTTCCTCCCGCGATTCGGGGTCCAGTCCAGCGCTGATTTCGAAGGCTCCGGTTTCATCGAAGAAAGTCACGTCGCTGCCGATCTGATAGCACAATCCGCGTTCTTCGCGCAGTTCGAGAAACAGCCGCGAGCTGGCGGATTCCCCGAGCATCGTGCTCAACAGTCGCAGCGCGTGCCGCGACTCGGCGTGACGGCCGGGCGTGTGCCAGGCGAGCGCGAGCTGGAGCTGGTCGGTTTCCCGAGCGTCGCGGATTTCATGGGGCGGCGCGGAGTCGCGTTCGAACCTAGCGAAATCTAGCGGGGCATGGAATCCGTCCGGCAGGTGCGGCGTGATCATCGCCAGCACCTCGTCCAGCGTGAACGGCCCGGATGCGGCGATCACCACGTCATTGCGGAAATGGTGGCGGTTTCTGAAATCGAGCAGGACCGCGCGATCCACCGCCGCGATCGACTCCACCGACCCGGAAATCGCATTGCCTAACGGATGCTCGCCCCACAGCGCGCTGGAGATCAGGTCGCCGATGTGATCGGCGGGGGATTCGCGGTACATCGTGATTTCCTCGCCGATGACCTCGCGCTCCAAGACGATTTCCGCTTCGGGGAAAGTGGCGTGCCAGACCATGTCCGAGACCACATCGGCGAGCAGCGGCATCAGGTCTGCCTCGCCGCGGCCTTCGTAAACCGTTTGATCTTCGGAGGTGCAGGCGTTGAGTTGTCCGCCGGCGTTTTCGATTTCAAAACTTAAATCCCGGGCGCTGCGGCGGGCGGTGCCTTTGAAGACCATGTGCTCGACGAAATGCGCCAGCCCGGCGGGCAGGTTGGTTTCGTCACGGCTGCCGGCCGGGATGTAGATCGAAAGCGCGGCGCATTCCGAGTCTGCCAGAGTGGCCACCGCCAGTCGCGGGCCATTGGGGATTTGCCGCCATTCGTAGTTCGCCTTGCTCATGTTAGATCGTGATTGCCTCCGCCAGCACCAGGTCGGCCGGGGTGGTGATTTTCAAATTGGGATGGGAGGACTCGACGAGTTTCACCCGCACGCCGATGGCCTCCAGCGCCGAGACCTCGTCGGTGACTGCTAGATTTGCGGCGGTCACCGCGGCGTAGGCCTTCTTCAAAAGATCCACGGCGAACACCTGCGGCGTCTCCATCAACCACAGGTTTTCGCGGGACACCGCTTGATGGGAAAAGCCCTCGTCATCGGCGCGTTTCAGGGTTTCCGTCACCCGCCGCGCCAGGGCGGACGCCTGATGGACTGCGGCGGCGGCCACGCAGCGGCCGATGTCCTTGGGAGAAATCAACGGCCGCGCGCCATCATGCACCGCGACGTGGCTGGATGAAACCCGCGCCAGGCCGGCGGCCACCGAGTCCTGGCGGTCCGCCCCGCCATCGACGCGGATGACGGGTTTGTCGGACCTCACATCTTCTAGCAGTCTCCAACGATCTTCCGGACAAACAACGATTACCGAGCCGATCGAATCGGCTGCCAGAAACGCCTCCAACGTCCGCCGCAGCACGGCCACTCCGCGGATTTCCGCCGCCAACTTGTCGAAGCCCATCCGACGGCTGCTTCCCGCAGCCACGATGATCGCCGAGCAGGTAAGAGGTGAGTGCGGGACATCCATTGGCGGCGCAGTCTCGCAGCGCTTTTTGCCCTGCGCCAGTAAAATGCCGGGCCGTCGGGCGGGCTTTCCAGACAAACAAAAACCCCGCCTTTTCAGGCGGGGTTGATTAACCGAACGGGGATGGCGGAGCGGACGGGACTCGAACCCGCGGCCTCCAACGTGACAGGCTGGCGCTCTAACCAACTGAGCTACCGCTCCATGTCCCGCTCGGGTGGCGGAAGCTATTTAGCGACCCGGGCTGGTGCAATACCTTTTTTACGCATTTGCGAAATTTTTCCGCGCGGGTCACGCCAGCGCTTCGATCACCCCTTCCAGCGACGCCAGATCCTCGACGGAATGCACGGTGGCCTCCTTGTCGATTTTCCCCACCAGTCCGGCGATCACTTTTCCCGGTCCGAGCTCGAGGAAGGTGCGGTGGCCCATGGCGATGAGCGCTTGCACGGACTCGCTCCAACGGACCGAGCCGGTGACCTGGCTTTCCAACATCCGGCGGATCTCCGCGGGTTCGGAAACCGCCGAGGCGCCGAAATTGCAAACCACCGGGATCGAAGGGGTCTGCATGGCGATTCCGGCGAGCTCGACGGCGAGTTGGTCCTGCGCGCTTTGCATCAGGCGCGAGTGATAGGCGCCGGCGACGTTGAGTTTGATCGCGCGGCGGATGCCGAAGTCCTTGGCGCGGGCGACCGCGTCGTCGATCCCGGCGACGGTACCGGAGAGCACGATCTGGCCCGGTGCGTTCAGGTTGGCCACATCCACATCGGCTGCGGCGGCGAGGGCGCGGACTTGTTCCTCATCGCCGCCGATCAGCGCGGCCATCGCGCCTTCGGTGGCGAGGCAGGCTTCTTCCATGAAAGCGCCACGGCGGGCGACCAGGCGCAGGCCGTCTTCGAATGAGAAGGTGCCGGCGGCGGCGTGGGCGGTGAATTCGCCGAGCGAAAGCCCGGCGGCGGCGACGGGCGCGAAGTCCGGCAGGCGCTCGCGGATCATCGCCAGCGCGATCATTCCGTGGAGATAAAGCGCCGGTTGGCAGAACGAGGTTTTGGTGAGTTTTTCGTCCGGCCCCTCGAACATGATTTCGGAAATGGAAAACCCGAGGGCCTGATCCGCCTGCTGCACCAATTTGCGCGCGGTGGCCGAATTTTCGACCAGATCCTTGCCCATGCCCACTTTCTGGGCGCCTTGTCCGGAGAATAAAAGAACGATTTTGCTCATGTCGCCTGAGACTTAGGCGGGAGGCTTGCAGAGGGAAAGAGTTTAATCAGCCCCGGCTCCTTGGGCTTCGCGAAGAATCCAAAGCGGTGTCGCCGCTGCGCTCTGCCACCGCACTCCATACCTTGGCACCCCTTGGACTGCGGTGGGAAGCGAAGCGCCACACCGCTTTGGATGATTCGTCAGCCCCGGCACCTTGCCTTCGCAAAGAATCCAAAGCGGTGTCGCCGCTGCGCTCTGCCGCCGCACTCGAAACTCGCGCTCAATTCGCCGGGAAGATGATTTCCTGATTCTTTTTGGATCCGCGGCCGAAGCCGTCGCCGATGTCCTTGCTGGTGACAAACAACATCAGGGAAATCAGCGCGAGCGCGCAGAGGGTTTGCAGGATTTCCAGCGGCTTGGCCTTGACCGGGCGACCGAAAATTTTCTCCAAAACTGCGAGCGTGATGTGGCCGCCGTCGAGCACCGGGAAGGGCATCATGTTGAGCACCGCGAGGTTCACATTGAACAACACCATGAAGGCAAGTATCCGCCGCCAACCCTCGTCCATTTGCAGCAGCTGATACTGCATTTTCGCAATCCCGACCGGGCCGCTGAGGTGATCGACCCCGATGTTGGAATCCGGCGCGACGACGCTCGAGATGGTGACCCACATCATGTGCAGGCTGTCTTTCACCTGCTTGATCGGGCCGGGGTGGACGATCCGGACGTCCACCTCGCTGGAGAAATCCCAGAGAATGCCGACCTTGGGATCGGAACCCGCCGGCTGGAGCGGGCGCTCGGGAGTGAGTGACACCTCGCGCGTTTCCCCCTTGGCGGTGAGCACGCTGAGCTGCACGGTTTTCCATTTCTGTTCGCGCAGATACTGGGAAAATTGTTCGAGGCTGAAGAGCTTGATGCCATCGATGGTGAGCACCCGGTCGCCCTTCGCGAGACCCGCGTCGGCTGCCGGACTGTTCTTGCTGACATCGCCGATGATGGCCGGGCTGGAGGGCGAAATTCCCACCTGGCGCAGACCGCGGCGCTGGAACCACTGGCTTTTCTCGGTTTCGAATCCCGAACTGAGGGTGACGGGCTCCTCCGAGCCCGGGCGCTCGACGGTGTAGGTGATTTTCTCGCCGCGGCTGAGCACGATGCGCTCGGTGAGCGAGTTGAGCGATCCCGCAAAGCCGTTGATCGGCACGCCGTTGATCGCGATCACCTTGTCGCCGAGCTGGAGTCCGGCCTTCTGCGCCGGGCCGTCCGGAACGAGGAAGCCGATCTCGGTGTTGGCGATGAAATCGGCAGGTTTGCCGACTTTCCAGACGACCACTGCCGAGAGCAGCGCCAGAATCATCGAAAACAACGGGCCGGCGAAAGCCACGATGATTTTATCCAACGGAGTGATGGCTGGCAGCGGCTTCGCATCCTTGCTGCCGCCTTCGAGCGCCTCCATCGGGGCCATCTGCGGCAGCGCCACAAACCCGCCGGCCGGGATCCAGCCGAGGCCGTATTGCACGCCGTTGATTTCTTTTTTCCAAATCGGTTTCCCGAACCAGATCTGAAAGCGGTCGATCTGGAGCCCGCGCCATTTGCCCGCGAGAAAGTGACCGAGCTCGTGAACGAAAATGATGATATTGAAGATCATCAGAACGACGAAAATCAGCAAAATCACCTGAAGGATGGTGGATATAACGGTCATGGGTGGAAGAGAATCGGCGAAAACCTAGTCGATCCGGACATTCCGGCAAGTTCATTAAATTTTTCCAAAGAACCGGCGGATTGCTGAAACGCACGCCCGCGAACCGGTCGAAGTCCAGATCCGCCGTATGAAGCGTAAAGCAGCAGGTTGGCATCCGGCAGGATCAGCGGAGTTCCATCATGGCAAAAGCTTGGACCCCAAGCGTGAGAGTCCTGAATGATCCTCACCGTGAATCCCTCCAGCCTCCGAGAATCGCAATCCCCAAATTCTCATGTTATTTAGCGAATTAACGAATCAATATCATGAATGGATGTGCGCAGCAAAAGCACGGCGCGGCACCCGGCAGAAAGTCAGGGACCAGGGAAGAGTCCGGGGATCTGCCGAAACGCACGGCCATTCCAAGGCCTGAATCCTTCGCCCAGAGGATCGAGAATTCCGGCATGTTGCTCCGCCCATCTGAGCCATAGATCCTCCGGTGAGTTTTCCGCACTGCACCCGCGTCCAATACCCGGCCACCGGCGTCGGGATGTCCATCTCCGTACAAATCCGCTTCAACGCGCTGCTGGAAATCCCCAGCCCCGCCGCAATCTTCGTACACGGCTGGGACCAGACGTCCTGGTAGAGCTTGGAGCGTTCGAGAAGGGGCATGGCGAAGTGTCCTGTCGTTAGGTTTTGTGTTTGGTGGATTTTAATACGCAGTTGCGGCCGGTGCCGAGCCCGATGCGGCAGGGAGTCAAAATCCCGAGGCCTTACTGACCGTCGGAAATTTTGGTCTGCTTTTTCATGGCTCTGGGATTTCCAGCGCGCGGCAGATTTTCCTGACTAGCAGATCGGGGATTTCAGCGTGGCGCGGAACGGGTTCGCGGCGGCCGGTGGCTGGATTCCAGTAGATCGAATGGGAGCCGCCTTCGCGCTTGAGCGGACAACCGTTGGATTCGAGGTGACGGATCAGTTCCCGGCGCTTCATGAAAGGGCGAGGGGAATCAATTTCTCGCCGTTGCCGAGACTGGCACGAGCGTCCTCGCGGCGGTCCTCCAGCAGCAAGAAAATCGACTCGCGGAGCGATTCCAACGCTTCCTCCTCGGTGAGTCCTTGGCCGTTGCCCTCCGGGAATTCCGGCGAGAATGCGATGAACCATTTTTCATCGCGCACGATGCGGGCGGTGAAAGTGGCAGCGTTTTTCATGTCGATAAGGTGCACCTTCCTTCAACTTGCCGCAAGTTCGGAATCGGCGGCGGATGAGAGGGGCGGGTGGACGTGATGCTCGGGAGTCAGGATTTGCGCTTGGGGGATTTTGAAACGCGGGCGCGGCCGGTGCCGAGCCAGTCGCCCATCCCGGACCATCCCTCTTCGGCGTAGCTCTTATCCGGGTAAAAAGGAATATCTGATTCGCTTTTGATTAGAGCTCCTCTGCCGAGATTGAAAGAAAACTTTCCATCGGCAAGGGGAAATTAAAGAGATCTGGCTTTTTGTTTAATTCTCCTCCACGTGACATATGGAGGGTTGCACTTCGGGCAACCCGGGTGGGCCGAAGTCCCACCCTCCTCAAGCGTGATACTCCTGAATACTCTTCACCGTGAATTCACGGGTTTTGAGCGAGCGCATCGCTTTCACCGAGGCCTCGGCGGCGGAGAGGTTGGTGGCGTGGGAGATCTTTTGGGCGATGGCGGTGGAGCGGATCAGGATCTCGTCGGCGCGGGATTCGTGGGTGGACGGGGTGTTGATGATGAAATGGATTTCGTGGTTTTTCATCATGTCGATCACGTTCGGGCGGGCTTGCTCGAGGACTTTGTAAACGCGGTGGCTCGCGATGCCTTCGGCGACGAGGCGGGTGTGGGTGCCGCCGGTGGAGTAGATTTTGAAGCCGAGTTCGACGAGGTCGCGGGCGACCTGCACGGCGCGGTTTTTGTCGAGATCGGCGACGGAGAGGAAGACGTTGCCTTCGGTGGGCAGCGGGTTGAAGGCGCTGATCTGGGACTTGGCGTAGGCCATGCCCCAATCGGCGTCGATGCCCATGACCTCGCCGGTGGAGCGCATTTCCGGGCCGAGCACGATGTCGATGCCGGGGAAGCGGTTCCACGGGAAGACGGCTTCTTTGACCGAGAAATGGGTCGGCACGATGGTCTGGGTGTAACCGAGGTCCTTGAGTTTTTCGCCGACCATGACCTTGGCGGCAAGCTTGGCGAGCGAGACGCCGGTGGCTTTGCTGACAAACGGCACGGTGCGGGAGGCGCGCGGATTGACCTCGATGACATAGAGGGTTTCGTCCTTCACCGCGAACTGGATGTTCATCAGGCCCTTGACGTTGAGCTCGCGGGCGAGATCGATAGCGGCGCGGGTGATTTCCGCCTTGATAGAATCTGATAGCGAGAACGACGGGATGACGCAGGCGGAGTCGCCGGAGTGGATGCCGGCCTGTTCGATGTGCTCCATGATCGCGCCGACGACCGAGGTTTCGCCGTCGCTGATGCAATCGACATCGACCTCGGTGGCGTTGTCGAGGAAGCGGTCGACGAGCACCGGGCGCTCAGGCGAGGCGATGACGGCCTCGCGCATGTAGCGGGTGAGCTCGGTGTCGCAGTAAACGATCATCATGCCCCGGCCGCCGAGCACGAAGGACGGGCGGACGAGCACCGGGTAGCCGATGCGGTTGGCGATGACGATGGCTTCGGCTTCGTTGGTGGCGGTGCCGGCTTCGGCTTGTTTGAGGTTGAGCTTGTCGAGCAGGGCGGAGAAGAATTTGCGGTCTTCGGCTTGTTCGATGGATTTCGGCGAGGTGCCGATGATGGGGACGCCGTGGCGCTCGAGGTCGGCGGCGAGGTTGAGCGGGGTTTGGCCGCCGAACTGGACGATCACGCCGAAGGGTTGTTCCTGATCGCAGATGTTGAGCACGTCCTCGAGGGTGAGGGGCTCGAAGAAGAGTTTGTCCGAGGTGTCGTAGTCGGTGGAGACGGTCTCGGGGTTCGAGTTGACCATGATGGTTTCGTAGCCGAGCTCCTTGAGGGCGAAGGCGGCGTGGACGCAGCAATAGTCGAACTCGATGCCCTGGCCGATCCGGTTAGGACCACCGCCGAGGATGATGATTTTCTTTTTGTCCGACTGGCGGGCTTCGTTTTCGTCGCCGTAGGTGGAGTAGAAATACGGGGTGTAGGCTTCGAATTCGGCGGCGCAGGTATCGACGAGGCGATAGGTGGGGATGATGCCGTGGGCTTTGCGTTTGGCGCGGATTTCGTCTTCGGTGGTGCCTTGGAATTTGGCGATCTGGCGGTCGGAGAAGCCGAGTTTTTTCAGGCGGCGGAGCTCGGCGGGGGATTGGCTCGTGGGCGAGACGCCCACGCTCCTCGAGCCTTCGTCGGCGATTTGCTTGAGGTGGCCGAGGAACCAGGGATCGATCTGGGTGGCGTCGAAAACTTCTTCGATGGTCCAGCCGTTGACGAAGGCGGTTTGCAGCCAGAAAATGCGCTCGGCATTGGGGATCTGGAGCTTGCGGGTGATTTCGTCCTTGGTCGGGTTTTGCGGGTCCTTGGTATCGAAGCCGAAGCCCCAACGGCCGGTTTCGAGCGAGCGCAGGCATTTCTGCATCGACTCTTTGAAGGTGCGGCCGATGGACATCGCCTCGCCGACGGATTTCATCGAGGTGGTGAGAACGGGATTCGCGGTCGGGAATTTCTCGAAAGTGAAGCGCGGGATTTTGGTGACCACGTAGTCGATGGTCGGCTCGAAGGAGGCGGGGGTTTCGCGGGTGATGTCGTTGGGCAGCTCGTCGAGGGTGTAACCGACGGCGAGCTTGGCGGCGATTTTCGCGATGGGGAATCCGGTGGCTTTCGAGGCGAGCGCGGAGGAACGGGAAACGCGCGGGTTCATCTCGATGACGATCATCCGGCCGGTCTTCGGGTCGGTGGCGAACTGGATGTTGGAACCGCCGGTTTCGACGCCGATCTCGCGGATCACGGCGAAGGAGGCGTCGCGCATGATCTGGTATTCGCGGTCGGTGAGGGTCTGGATCGGCGCGA
The DNA here is from genome assembly GCA_044374015.1 of Luteolibacter sp. Classification (GTDB taxonomy): domain Bacteria; phylum Verrucomicrobiota; class Verrucomicrobiia; order Verrucomicrobiales; family Akkermansiaceae; genus Luteolibacter. The sequence goes on from JBIPND010000009.1 coordinate 11,691, forward strand.
CGGTGATGGAGTCGCCGGTGTGGACGCCCATCGGGTCGAGGTTTTCAATCGAGCAGATGACCACGCAGTTGTCGGCGCAGTCGCGCATGACTTCCATTTCGAACTCTTTCCAGCCGAGCAGGGACTCGTCGATGAGGACTTCCGAAACCGGCGAGAGGTCGAGGCCGCGGGTGATGATTTCCTCGAATTCCTCGCGGTTGTAGGCGATGCCGCCGCCTTGGCCGCCGAGGGTGAAAGCGGGACGGATGATGAGCGGGAAGGTGCCGATTTCTTCGGCGACTTTTTTCGCCTCTTCCATGGTGTGGGCGATGCCGGAGCGCGGCATGTCGAGGCCGATGCGGATCATCGCTTCCTTGAACAGCTGGCGGTCCTCGCCCATGTCGATGGCCTCGGCCTTGGCGCCGATCATTTTGACGCCATGTTTCTCGAGCGTGCCGGATTTAAAAAGCGACATCGAGGTGTTGAGCGCCGTCTGACCGCCGAGGGTGGGGAGGAGGGCGTCCGGTTTCTCGCGGATGATGATTTTTTCGACCACTTCCGGGGTGATCGGCTCGATGTAGGTGCGGTGGGCGAATTCCGGATCGGTCATGATCGTGGCCGGATTCGAGTTCACCAGGATCACTTCATAACCCTCTTCTTTCAACGCCTTGCACGCCTGGACGCCGGAGTAATCGAACTCGCAGCCTTGGCCGATGACGATGGGGCCGGAGCCGATGACGAGGATTTTGCGGATCGAGGTGTCTTTGGGCATGGTGGTGAGCAGGTTCGGAAAGGCCGCCGCGCGGCTAAATTTGCAGGTGTGTGGCAGGGATCACCGGGCTTGTAAAGGGTGGGATGCGGCAAGATCCGGTGAGGGCACGGTTCGCGAGCCTTGACGCAAGGAGGGGCGGATATCGGATCGCCCATGCCCATGAGAAGACCCTGAAAAGCGATTCTCTCACCTCATGGGCTCCCCATGGGCAAGGCGGACAGATTCCGCCTCTCCTTGGGCACGCTTGTGGCAGCTCAGCGCTGGCTGACGGGCGGATCCAGAATCTCGCGCATCACTAGGGCGCGGCGGAGTTCGCCATTGTTGCGGAGGCGGGCCCGCAGGCTGACCGGGGCGGTGATGACGGCCGCTTTGGCGGTGGATTTCGAGGCGGCCACGCGCGCCCGGGTGGCCGAGGCCCCGCCGGAGGTGGTGGCCTTGGTTTCGCGGATTTGGCGCAGGCGCTCGGCGAGGTCCTGCTGGTGCTTGAGCGTGGCGGCCGCCTCCCGAGCGGACTCGAAGGCGGCCATCGGCAGGGCCGGCGGCATGGCAGGGCGGATCAGCGGCGGGGGAGTGGCGGGTTCCGGCTGTTGCTCCCATTCGTAGTCTTCGGGATCGCCGGTTTCGGTTTCCTGCCGGGATTCCTCGCGCTCGGCGTTTTTCGCATCAAACCGACTTTTGAGCCATGACCCGAGGGCCAGGAGCACGAGCAAGACGATTTGAAAGTTGTCAGAAATCCAGTCCATCGGGAGCGGGTGTTAGAGAGACTCAGGCACCCTCGGATTTGGAGATGCTGCTGCGCATTTCGGTGTCCGATTTGACGTTTTCCATCTTGTAGTAGTCCATCACGCCGAGGCGGCCGCTGCGGAAGGCTTCGGCGATGGCGAGCGGGACTTGGGCCTCGGCTTCGACGACTTTGGCTTTCATTTCCGCGACGCGGGCGACCATTTCCTGTTCGAGGGCGACGGCGGCGGCACGGCGGATTTCGGCTTGGGCTTGGGCCATGTTTTTGTTGGCTTCGGCTTGGGCTTCCTGGAGTTGCGCGCCGACGTTTTCGCCGACATCGACGTCCGCGATGTCGATGGAGAGGATTTCGAAAGCGGTGCCGACGTCGAGGCCGCGATGAAGGACGACTTTGGAAATGCTGTCGGGGGATTCGAGCACGGTTTTGTAGGATTCCGCCGAGCCGATGGTGGTGACGATGCCCTCGCCGACGCGGGCGATGATGGTTTCTTCTTTGGCACCGCCGACGAAGCGGTCGAGGTTGGTGCGGACGGTGACGCGGGCACGGACTTTCACCTGGATGCCATCCTTGGCGACGCCGTCGATGGTGGTGCGGCCGGAGGCGGGATTCGGGCAATCGATGACTTTCGGATCGACGGAAGTGCGGACGGCTTCGACCACGCTTTTGCCGGAGCCTTTGGTGGCGAGATCGATGGCGCAAGCGCGGTTCCAATCGAGCTCGATCCCGGCTTTGCGGGCGGCGATGAGCGCTTGGATGGTCGGGATGACATTGCCGCCGGCGAGGAAGTGAGCCTCGATGTCATCGATCGGAATTTCGATGCCGGCTTTCTTGGCGGTGATCCGCGCATCGACCACCATGCCGTAGGGCACTTGGCGGAGGCGCATGGCGATGAGATCGGTGAAGCCGACATAAGCACCCGCCAGCCAGGCCCGGAGCCAGACGCTGAAGAATGAAAGCACGATGCCGAATATCAGCAATCCGAGGATGGCGACGACGATGAGGATGATGGTGGGGATGTCGATCATGGTGGTATTAGTTGGATTTGGCTGGAGAAACGATGAGTCGGAAATTGTCGGCACCGACGATTTCGAGCGCGGCTCCCATCGGCACTTGGCCGGATTGGCAGAACGCTTCGTAGCGGCGGCCGTCGACGCGGACGTAGCCGCTCGGGGAGAGCATGGTGAGGGCCTCGGCGGATTTTCCGATCAGCTCGCGGGCTTCGGTCCCGAAGGCGGCGCTGACGGCGGTGATTTCCTTGGTGAGGAAAGCGCGCTTGCCGAGCTTGGTTCGGGGGAGCCAGTAGAATTCGAGAAATAGGGCGATCCCGCCGATCAGGAAAGCCACCACCACCGCGATGGTGCCGCCCCCGCTGCCGAATTCGAAGTAAGCCAACACGCACCCGGCAAACATCATCACCCCGCCGATGGTGCCGAGAATCGCTCCGGGGATGATCACTTCCACTGCGATGAGCAGAATTCCTATCAGAAAAAGCAGGACAATCAACGTCATGACAGAACCTCCACGGTGAGACCGAATTCCCCGAGCCCGGTGACCACCACCGGAGTGCCGGCGTCGGCGAAGCCCATGGCCAGTTGCGCTTCGTAACGCCTGCCGGCGATTTCCACCTGGCCGCTGGGAAACAAAGAGGTCCTCGCGACGCCGTGTTGACCGATCAAAGCGGTGGCTTTTGGTTCATCCGCACCGCCGCCGGTGAGGGCACGGAGTCCGCCTGGCTCGCCGCCCACTGCGGATTCCAGCACCATCGCGCCCCACAGGCCGCCGCGTGGGAGGAATTTCAAGATCCCGAGAAACATCAGCACCGCGAGCACCAACCCGATCATCACATTGGTCAGCGGCTTGACGAACACCCCGCCTTCGAGAGTCAGCGGCTCGCTCGGCCAGAGGTCCGCCATCGACCACACCAGCGAGCCCAAAATCAACACGCTGCCAATCATCGCGAGAATCATTCCCGGCAGTAAAAACAAATCCACCAGCACCAGAATCAACCCGATCATGAAAAACAAAACCGGCTCATGCCCCGAAAGCCCCGCCGCGTATTGGGCGAAAAAAACGACGCCCAGCAGCAAAATCCCCGAGAAACCGAAAATCCCGAAGCCGGGCGTTTTGAATTCGACGAACAAGCACAACATGCCCGCCGCTAGCAGGAATGGTGTCACGCCGGTGAGGTATTGCGCGAGTTTTTCCGACCAGGTCACCTCCAGGCGGACCACCGAATAATTGCCCGCACCGTGCAGCCGGTCCAACAGCGCGTCCATGTCTTGCGCGATGCCGGCGCCGAGCAGCGGCTGCGGCGGATCGCCGTAGGTTTTGATTGCTTCGGAGGCGGTCAGGGACAGCAATTCACCTTTCGGCTTGATCACTTCGTCACCGATTTTGAACTCGTAGTCCATATCGATCATCGCGGAAATCACTTGGCCGCGGTAGCCCTTGCCCTCGGAAATCGAACGGACACGGGCCTTGAGGTAGCTGACGATTTTGCCACGCATCGTCTCGTCGATTTCGGCCCCGGTTGCCAAGACCGGGGCGGCCGCGCCAATCACGCCGCCGGGTGCGAAATAAATTTCATCCGTGCCGGCGGAAATGAGCGCGCCGGCGGAGATCGCCTCGCTGTTGATGTAGGTGACGGTTTTTCCGGGAAATTTTTGCAACGCCTTGAGCATTTCAAAAGTCACGTCGAGCGCCCCGCCCGGGGTTTCCATGTCGAGCACGATGGTGTCCACCTTCTGTTCGATGGCCTCCTTCAGGCCGCGGCGGAGGATGTAGAGTTCCGGCGGCGCGATTTGCTCACGCACCGGGATCACCACCACCTTGGCGGCTTTTTTCTCCACGGCAGCGTCCTCCGCACGCAAGAACCCGGTGGGAACCAGAGCTAGGGAGACCGCGAAAAACGCCGTTAGAATTCCTGACACGGTCGTAACATGCTTCCCAATCCCGTGGCGCGCAAGCACGCTCGCGTTGGAAGATCCGGGAAAGTTTCCAAACGAATCCTCCTCTTACCCGGCCTGTGACCGGCCGTGTCGCCGGGCATCGGCCGATCGGCTGATCGACTCCGGGTTGAATTTCGCGGAAACTGGAAACCGCCTCCACCCCTAACACACGCATCGTTAGAAGATTTACTTTGTATTCACATTCAATCCCCGCTAAATTACCACCGAGCTGGCCGTTCAGTCAATTGCCGACTCCCTCAAACGGGGGATATGCATGGTAATGCCATTTGTGTATCATATAGGCTGGCTGTCGTTGCGTCTGCCGATCGTTTCTAAATCCAAAAACCACCACGCCGTGAAACCACCTGTTTTCCGCCCCCGCCACGCTCGGGGCTTCGCCCTGATCGTCACCCTGTCCCTGATGATTTTGCTCACGGTGATCGCCGTGGGCCTGCTGACCCTCTCGACCATCAGCCTGCGTTCCACCTCGCAAGGTGACGCCATGCAGGCCGCCAGAGCGAATGCGCGGTTGGCGCTGATGCTGGCGATCGGCGACTTGCAGAAGCAACTTGGCCCTGACACCCGGATTTCCGCAACGGCGGATCAGGCCGCGTCGGGTGATGGTTCCGTATCCACGACGCCTCCGGCCCAGCGCCAATGGGCCGGCTCCTACAAATCCTGGAACGCCGCAGTCCCATCCGATCCGCGGCCCGAACCTGAATTCTTGCAATGGTTCGTCTCCGGTCCACCGACGCGGCTAACGGACAAAGCCTTCGCCGGCACCTCGATCGGCACGGATCCGAAAACTTCGGTTGAAATTGTCACCGCCAACAGCGTCGCGAACAGCGATGCCACTGTCCGAGTCCCGCTCATTTATCAGACCCAAACCAACGGTGCCAAGAGCAATTACGCTTGGTGGGTCAGCGACTTGGGAACCAAAGCCCTGATCGCACCCGCCAAGGTCCTGCCCAGCGCCATCGCCGATATCCATGCGGACCAGCAA
>JBIPND010000197.1:0-6176 GCA_044374015.1 Luteolibacter sp.
ACATTGCCACGTCGAACAAGACCAATCGCCCGACGCCCTCGCCAGCATCAAGCAGAGCATCGCTTTCCTGAATAAACTCTAACAATAAGCAGGCTTGGACTCCAGGTTCTAACCAATCCCGGCCCCAGGCATTGAATCCAAGTCTGCATTTTATGCCGGATGCCCCGACCGAAAGCCGGCGGCCAGTCCGCGACGCGCGGGTTGCTGATGCGCCCTTGTGGTGTTTGTGCTCGAGGCGTCGGCGGTTCCGGATTTCGGGTTGTTGGAAATCGCGTTTTCCCTCGTTACCGGCGCTTCCATCATCGGCGGTATCTGCAACCCCCCGCCTCTTGAGATCCTGCGCGGAACGTGAAGGACGCAAACGGGCGGGGCGCGGTCAAAGAATGAAAATCATAGTGGCAAAACCAGATGCCTCTCTCTAGGTTCGGGAAAAGCCATGAAGTCCATTCTGCTCGCGTTCACGCTCGCCACTTTCACCGCCTCGGCCGCCACGAAGCCGAATTTCATCGTCATCTTCGCCGACGACCTTGGCTACAATGACCTTGGCTGTTTCGGATCCAAGAAGATCAAAACCCCGAACCTCGACAGGCTCGCAAAAGAAGGCCGGAAGTTCACGAACTTCATGGTTGCCAGTCCCGTCTGCTCGCCATCCCGCGCCGCGCTGCTGACAGGCTGCTATCCGAAACGCGTCGGACTCCACAAGCATGTGCTTTTCCCGACCTCGGACTACGGGCTGAACCCGTCCGAATACACCATCGCCGGCCATTTCAAATCACTCGGTTACTCCACCGCCTGCATCGGAAAGTGGCACCTGGGCCACCACCCGGAGACCCTTCCGCGCCGGCATGGCTTCGATTCCTACTTCGGCATCCCTTATTCGAACGACATGAATCATCCCGATAACAAGGGAAAGGCCCAACCGGCCTCGGACGACAGCTGGCGGAATCAGGATGAATACGTGAAAAAATGGAAAACCCCGCTGATGGAAAACGAGGCGATCATCGAGCTGCCGGTGGACCAGCGTACGATCACCCGCCGCTATACCGACAAGGCCATTGATTTCGTGACTGAAAACAAGGCGAATCCGTTTTTCCTCTATCTTCCCCACAGCATGCCGCACATTCCGCTGTTCGTCCCGGAGGATGCCTACGACCCGGATCCCGCGAACGCCTATCAGTGTGTGATCGAGCACATCGACGCGGAAGTCGGCAGGCTCGTGGATAAGGTTCGCGAGCTAGGTCTGGCAGAAAACACCTGGATCATTTTCACCAGCGACAATGGTCCGTGGATCAAGTTCGCGAATCACGGGGGAAGCGCGCTGCCATTGCGCGATGGCAAGGGCACCACCTTCGAAGGTGGTCAACGGGTGCCCTGCATCATGTGGGCGCCCGGTCGTATTCCAGCGGATAGCAGCAGCGATGCGCTCGTTTCCACCATCGATCTGCTTCCCAGCCTCGCCACTCTCGCAGACAGCAAGCTCCCGGAAAATGGCAACCGCATCGACGGGCTCGACGTTTCATCGACCCTCACCGGCGACGCCACTTCGCCAAGAGATGAATTCATCTACTACGCCGCTCAAGGGGCGCTGGACGGAATCCGCCAAGGCGATTGGAAACTGCTCCTGAGGAAACCGCAGCCTCTGCTCTTCAATCTTAAGGAAGACATTTCCGAAAAGAATGACTTGGCCGGCGCGAATCCTGAGAAAGCGGCAGCCCTCAAGGCCCGCATGGAGGAGCTCGATGCCGAAATCACCGCCAACGCGCGGCCGGTCTGGCGGAAGAAGTGAGTTTGTTAGATCACTCAAGTCAATGCCCGTCGCGGGCTTGCGGTTCCGGATGGCGGGCGAGGATGGCTCGCAGGTTGGCGACGACGTCCGGTCTTTCATCGGCGAGGTTCACCGTTTCCACCGCACTGCTCTGATAGTCGTAGAGTTCGTAAACGGGCGTGGCATCGGGCTTCCCGATCGGGCGCCAGTCAACCATCCGATAGCGGTCTGTGCGGATGGCCCGGCCGAGCTTGCCGCCGCGGGGAAAGCAATGATAGGCGTGGTCCCGGACGCGGGCGGCGGGATCCTTGAGGACGGGAACCAGGCTGAGGCCGTCGATCGGCTGCGGGCCTGTCGGCGCGGGAAGTCCTGCTAGATCGGCGAGGGTCGGATAGAGATCGACGGTTTCGGCGAGCTGAGCGGTGGATGATCCGGGTTTGGTGACACCAGGCGCGACGATGATGATGGGGATGCGGGTGGCCGTCTCGTAGTTGACATGCTTGGTCCAGATGCCGAGTTCACCGAGATGAAAGCCGTGGTCGCCCCAGAGGACGATGATGGTGTTTTCCGCGAGGCCGAGTTGGTCGATGGCGGCGATGACCTTGCCGATCTGGGCATCCACATAACTCGTGGACGCGTAGTAGCCGTGGATGAGTTGACGTGCGAGATCATCTTCGATGTCACCATTTTCGGGAACCGGCTTGTAGGCGGAAATCTCACCGGTCGCGCCGGCCTTGACCGCCCACTCGGGTGCTCCCTTGGGCGCGGAGTTGACGACTGCCAGATCGAACTTCGCCGGATCGTAGAGATCCCAGTATTTTTTGGGAACGCTGAATGGCAGATGGGGACGGGCAAAGCCGGCCGCGATGAAAAACGGTTGGTCACTTTCCTTGGCGGCGGCGAGGCGTTTGATGGTTTCCCGGGCGATGCGACCGTCGGCGTAGGCTTCATCATCGACCTCGGGAGCCTCGAACGCCGCGCCGCGCGGACGGAGTTTGCCTTGGGCATCGAATTTACCCTGATTGGTGAAGTATCCTTCTTCGCGGGTGAGCTGGCCGCCGTTGGTGCTCTCCGGGAGTTTGTATTCGACCACCAAGTCCTTGAAGTGCGGGACGGAAAACGAATCTGGATCGCCGTCATTTCCATGACCGATGTGGAAGACCTTGCCCAGCGACTCGGTGCGGTAGCCGTGCTGGGCGAAATGCTGTGGCAGGGTGACCGCATTGGGGAAAACCTGGCGCAGGTCGCCGTCGAGTTCATAGAGGCCGCTGGAGGTGGATCGCGACCCGAGCATCAGATTGAAACGGGACGGGGCGCACACGGCTTGGTTGCAGTAGGCGGCGTCAAAGCGCATTCCGCGATGGGTGAGTCGGTCGAGATTCGGAGTGACCGCAGCCTTGTCGCCAAAGGCCGCGATGGCGGGCTTGAGGTCATCGACGAGGATGAGCAGTATGTTAGGTTTCTCCGCGGCGAGGGAAGTGGATGAAACAAGAGAGAGGATGAGGAGAAGACGCTTCATGGCTGGGACGGGTGGCCATGATAGAGATAGAGAGCTCCGTAGGTCCAATTTTGTTTTGGCATGCCGGGGAAGTTCACCCGGTCCATCATCAGCGCGATGTAAGGCGCGGGGTATCCTTCGGGAAGCGGGATGACATTGGGCCAGATGCGGGTGCCGTGATCCTCATTCCACGGCGGCAGGTGGAGATTCAGTTCGCCCGCCGGTTCGAGACCCGGGTAGGTGCGGACGTAAACCTTGCGGTCCGCGCTGCCGAACATGGCGTAGCGTTTCGACCCGACCATGGCGATCGAGGTGCCGGTGCTGTCCATCTCGACGGGGCCGCTGATCCGGGTGTAGCCATGATCCCAGGCGTCGGACTCCCACATGCTGGCGCGGAATTTTCCGGCATGTTCGGCGACTAACATGCGCCACTTGCCCGCTTCCGCATCATAGATTCCATGGGGGTCTTCATGCATCCCCGGCGGCAGACCTATGGGTTTGGCGCGCATGATGGAGAATCCCTTGCGCGGATCCCGGGTGCTGGAGACTGCTAGAACGGCCTTCTGTGCGCCTTGCGCATCATTTCCGTAGGCGCTGAATCCCACGGTCCAGCCGCGCCATTCCTTCGAGGCCTCATCGTAAAAAAGGTGGGAGGCGAGTTCGTTCCGGAGCATGCCGTCGCCCATATCGAACACGATGATGCCCTCGAACTTGACGTCGAAGACGGAGGGGTTCATCGAGAAAACCCCTTGCAGTGGGTGAGGCAGCCCGCGGCCGCGCACGGTCATGGTGAACCACAGGCGCCCTTCGTCGATCAGCGGAGACCCATCCGGCCGGGTGATGGCGCGGATGTCCGCCTGACCACAACCGGGTGACAAGGCGGCTGTCATTTCGTGGATGACCACCGAGGCCCCGGCTTGGAGGTCGGTGTGCAGACAGAACTCGAATTTTTGCATCGTGGATTTCTGCCGGAGCTCGAAGTGTTCGGAAAAATCCGGGTAGGCGATGAGGTGGGATTGGCCGTTGGTTTCAAGAAACAGGTTCACGCCGACGGCGAGCATCTGGACACGGAAGCGCAGCGGAAGCACCGGTTTCACGCCTTCCGGAATGGGATAGTCCTGTCGCACGACTTCCTTGCCGTCCTTCACGACCACCCACCGGATGGCGGAGCAAGTGCCGGAGGAAACCACCAGTGAGGCGCCCAAGCGGTTATCCTGTCCGGAGTCCCGGAAGAGGATGCCGACTTCTCCGGAGCCGCTGAATTTATCTAACGAGAGGTCATACGAGGCGAAAGGATTGAATCCGCCGATCCAGCGGTCTGTCCGGGATGCCTGGGTCGCGGTGATTTGCAGTTTACCCTCATGGATCCCAACTTTCGGGTCACCTGTCGGCGTTCCGACGGGAGGGTGCATCAGGTCGAGTTCCACGACTTTTGAAGGATGGAAACCGGCAAGGGGGATTTCCTGATTGCGGTCGAAGATCATCCGTTGCGTGGCTTGCCGGCGGAATTCCAAGTGCTCGGGATTGACCTCGGCACGGGTCATCCCCGAAAGCGCTGCGAGGGAAATGGCGAGACGGATCGCAAAGGTAAAAGGTGGGAGTCGCATGGCAGGTGGCACGATCATTTATTTGGCATCAAACTCACCGAGCGGGATGGCCTTCACACTGTAATCAAACATCAAGGTGTTCCGGGATTTTCCATGAGGCGGCTCTTCCGACGCTCCGTAGCTGACAGTCGAAGGGCGGATGACCTGGTCGATTTCAGTGATCCAGGGATTCCCGCGCGTCTCTCTGGCAGCCAGTTGGGCCGTGGTCATCGGCGGAGTCTTCGCTCCGGAACTGTTCGGATTGTAGTTGCCCATCGGCCAGAATGTGGCCTTGGTCAAGGCGTCCGTCTGTTTGGAAAATACCACATAGGTCGGCCTGTTCCTACTTGTCGGGTTCGTGGCATCGTTCTTCGCCGCAGGATAATCAAGAACGGCGGCATAGAACATTCGTGGCTGGGGATTGTCGGGTTGGGGCTCGGATGCCAGATATTCTTTCAGAAGCCATCCAAGCTGCCCGCTGACGGCATTGTTTTGATATCTTGGGAAGTGGTCGGTGAGGACCGGACCGGGCAGTGTGCTGTTGTTGTCGGCGGTGGAGCCCGCGATCGCCGCCCCGATCTGGCGCAGGTTCGAAACGGAAATCGCGCTGCTGGCTTTTTTCCGCATGTTGGTCGCGAGGGAAAACAACAGAGCCGCCAAGACACCGATGATGGTGATCACGACGAGAAGCTCCACCAAGGTGAAGGCCGCTCTCAATGGATGGATTTTTTCGGGTTTTTTCATGACTTGTTCGCGGGTTTCAAGGGTCCTCTCATTTCACGGCTCAGCAGGAACAAAGCTGACGCACTTTCGCCGGAATGGATAAAGAAAGACTGATATAGGCTTTCTCGACGGTGAATGGGGAAATGTTCTTCACGGATTCGAGGGCGGAACCGTGCTTTGGAACGCGCCGTGCGCCCCGCCGGGCTTGACGCCCGCTTCAGCGCGGTCAGGCACTGCGATGCCGGCCCCGAGCCGCCGCGCGAGTTGGTCTTGATAGAGCGAAGGAGGAAAAAGCGTTTTGCCGAGGCCCTCGCCTTCGATGTGGTCCGCCGGGGCGGTGTTGTGCCTGGCGGGATCCTTGGTGCCCACTTGATCGACGGTCCCGCTGGTGCCGATGACATACCCGTAGCGGCCCTGCTCGGTGACGACCAGTTTGTTTGGGAAAGCGGTGCCGGAACCCGAGGTGTTCCAATAAACGCTGTGGGCGGTGGAGAGGCCATGGCCGCTGGTAACCCGGAAAATCGCCTCGTAAAAACTGTCCACCGCGCGGCACTGGTCCCACAGGTTCGAATGGCTGAAATGCATGTGGTTGTCACTGCCGTCG
>JBIPND010000198.1:0-6166 GCA_044374015.1 Luteolibacter sp.
GCGAACGGGGAGACCGAGCAGCGCGCCGAGTTTGGTGATTTTATCGGCGATGTGGCCGGTGCCGATGGCGCAGTGGTGCGACGGGCCGCCGGCGGACCATTCGTTGAGGAAGGATTTCGCCGAGATCGGGAACCGGTAACGACTGTTTGTATTGCCAATGCGCAGGACGGGGCCGGGAACGGATTCGCCCTCGGCGACTTGGAGCGAGACCGAGCCATCGGCTCCCTGGACGACGGAGAGCAGGGTGACCGGGCCGTGCTTTACTGTCATCTGGATCGATAAACCTTTGCCGGGCTTGCCATGATAGACGGCCAAGGGCACCAAGCCGACGCGGCCTTCTGCAATCGCAAAGTGTGCCGGGCCGTCGTGGCCAAGATAGACGACGTCGTCCACGAAATCGGTCAGGTAAAACTCGGAGAACGAGCCGCCGGCACCGAAAAGATCCATGATTTTCATGGCTTGGACATTCTTGATTTCGCATTCGCCAGCGACGGGCACGTTGCGTCCGGTGAGCAGAGTGTTGCCGGCGATGATGGAGGTGACGATGTTTTCGTATTCCGCGGCGCCCTCGTAATAGTATGCGAGTGAGCCGAGATTTTTGTCGGCGACGAGGCGGTCTAGCGCCACCGAGCTACGCGCGGCACGTTCGATTTCGGAGGCTTCGCACTCGGCGGAAACCTCGAAGGCTTGGTGAAACTCCACGATCTTGGCTGCGACCTCGGCCTCGGTGACGGCTTCGCGGCGGACGAACAAGTCGCACATCTCGACGATCTCGAAATGGTTGCCGAACGCGGCGGATTGTTGGGTGAGGTCGCTGTAAACATCGAGCATGCCGCCGTAATAGTGGCCGAGCACACCAACGCGGTTGTTGCGCATGGCTTCAGCGACGCGCGCGGCGTCGATCCAGTCGCCAATTTCCCGCCAGGCGGCATCCTCACGGAGATATCCAGTGACGACGTGGTGGGGAATGCCAGCGCGCTTGAAGACGCAGACGAGCTCCGGAACGGCACAGGCTTGGCAGTGTTCGAGCCAGACACCGGTCATGAGGCCGCGATCACCGAGGGCATTGAATTTGGCGTAATCGAGCTGTGGGACGGGTTGGAGATTGAGGATGAGGACGGGGACTTTGGCTTTTTGGACCACCGGCAGGACGGTCGAAGAAAGCGCGTAGGTGGAAACGAAGAGCACGATCAGATCGACTTCGCCCTGGCGGAAAGCGGAGGCGGCGGCGCGGGCCTTGGGCACGGTGTCCACCATGCCGGCGTCCGTGATGTTAGTGCCCATGGCGGCGAGCCAGCCGTGGATTTCCGAATGGTATCCATTGAGTCGGTCGCGGAGACCTGTGAATTGCGCCCAATAAGTGTCGAGGCCAACAGAGAAAAGTCCGATATTCATGATGATTCTAAATTTCAGTGTGCTGCGAGTGTGCCACCTAAGCCGATGACCACGGTTGCGAGAACCAGGATGGCGGTGCCTCCGTAGAGCCAGGCAAGGGCCTTGCTGCCGCAGTGACGCCACTCGCCCATGGCCAGGCCGAGGAGGTTGCTGGTGGCGATGATGAAGGCCATGTGGAGCGACCAGCTGGTAAATTTGTATTCGCCCATCTGGGTTTCGCCCATGCCGTAGAAGAAGAACTGGAAATACCAAAGTGTGCCAGCGACGGCACAGAGCAGCCAGTTGCGGAGGCGGGGCTTCGAGGCATTCGTGAGATCAGAAAAGCTCTGATTGCGTTTGGCGAGCACCGCGCACCAGATCGCGTTGGTAACGAAGCCGCCCCAGAGGATGACAACGAGCAGCGGCACATTCGAGCGCACCGCTGGAACGCCCATTTCCACGGCGAGTTCCTGCACGGGCGCACCGGCTTTGAATGCGAACGCCATGCACGCGCTCATCGCCCCGGCAAATACCGCCACGACCACACCACGGCCGAAGCGGAACTCTTCTTTTGCATCATCGCCCGCGCGGGAACAGCCACTTTCAGATTCTTTCTGTAGTAGATAGGCTTCCTTAATCACGCCCGCGCGTCCGCAGACGGAAATCCCAACCAGGCAAAGGGCGATGCCACCCAAGGTAACCCAACCGGCTGTGGTGCGCAGGATTCCCCAAATCGAGCCATCGAAAAGAGGTGGGATCAGCGTGCCGAAGGCCGCGCAAAACCCGAGCGAGATCGCAAAGCCGAGCGACATGCCAAGGTAGCGCACACTGAGGCCAAAGGTGACCGAGCCGACCCCCCACAGGATGCCGAAAATGAATGAAAGGGCGAGCGGACGTGATGGGGCTGCCGCAAGCACCGCCGCGAAACTCGGCACGGTGAGCGAGGCGACGACGAGTGGCACGATGACCCACGCAAAAATCCCGAGCGCCAGCCAATAGCTCTCCCACGCCCAGCGCCGAACTTTCTTCGTTGGAGCGTAAAAGGCACCTGCGGCGAAACCGCCCAGAGCGTGAAATAAGAGTCCGAGTGCAACCATGGGTTATTTTCTTTGGCAAGAAGAAGTAAATCACAGCCATGGGGAACTTTGAATGGACAGAATGCTTTATGTTTTGCACAATTTGACCCATGGAAGATGCGCAGTTCGCCACCTGGTTTCGCTACTTACCGATTACCAAGGAGTCGCTTGAATGGGGTTTTTACGTCATCGATACAGGTTACACCCTGATCCCGCCCGGCACGGTTTATCCTCCGGGCAAGCATCCCGGGGACCACGCCTTCACTTGGGAGGAAGGGCGCACTCTGCCATCCTATACTTTGGTTTATATCACCCGCGGTGCGGGATGCTTCGAGAGTGCCACGGCAGGGCAAAAGCAGATCAAGGCTGGCGATGTGTTTATCGTTTTCCCCGGAGAGTGGCACCGGTATCGACCGGATCCGGGCACCGGCTGGGACGAGTATTGGGTCGAGTTCGATGGCGACCACGCGCGACACCTCATGAAGCAGCGCGACCTATCAAAAAGTGAGCCGGTATTGGCGGTGCGTCACCACGAGGCAATCGTGGGCTTGTTCCGCGACATGACGGAATTGATCCGCCAAGGTCAGCCCGGGTTTGAGCACATTGTTGCGACGCAGGCGGCGCAGATTGTGGCACGGGTCCTGGCCGCGCACCGGCACCGCGGGGGAGATAGCGATGAGGCGGCGCTCGTCCGCCGGGCGTGCGTGCGCATCCTCGAGCTGCAGGATCGCCAAGTCGATTTCGGGGCGCTGGCCTTCGAGCTGGGGCTGAGTCAATCGGGCTTCCGCAAAAAATTTCGCCGCATCATTGGAATGCCTCCGGGGCAATACCTCCAGCAGCTCCGACTGAACCGCGCCTGCGAGTGGCTTCAGCATGACCGCTTAACGATTACAGAAATTGCAGCACAACTCGGCTTCGAGAGTGTTTTTTACTTTTCCCGGCTTTTCAAACGAAAATTTCAAATCTCGCCGAGTGGGTATCGTAGTGAAATGCGCGGAGCAAAAGCGAAAGCGATTGCAAGGAATTTGCTTTTGGGATGAAGGCCGTTGAGAAAGCGCATGAGAGGACCGGAGCGCGGGGAAATGGGGGTGGGTGACAAAGTTCGATGGATTCTGGTGCTTTAACAGCGCCATCATCATCTTTTTGTAACCGGCCATGATCGGGGCAACCAAGTAACGGCATCGGGATACCGGAGATCCCTATGACCCTGATAGTTTTCGCGCGGTAGAAAGTTTTCTGAAACCTTCTTGCCGATCACAGCGGGTGATTTGCCGTCCGGCCAATCGCGGATGATGAACTGCGAGCCGTAACCGTCGATCACGTAGATGTCGCCATTCGGGCCGATGGCGGTTTCGGTGGGTGCGTAAGGCATCGCGGCGGTGTCGTCGCCGGACTGGTGGGGTGCTTCGATTTCTAGCAGGACTTCACCGTCGAGGGTGGTCTTCACGATCCGGGCTTCGGTGATTGTGATGAAAAGGATGTCCCGCCCGTTCCCGCGGCTGAGGGTGAGGCCGTGAGCGGTTTTCGAGCCGAGCGTCCATTGGTCGACGATGACGGGTGGCTCGGCGGTTTTCGAGGCGGTCAGGATGTTCGGCGCGACGGCGAGCGCGGCGGTGGCGAGGAAACGGCGGCGGTGCATGACGGTGTCAGGCGAGGATTTTCTTCATCACATGCCCGTGGACATCGGTGAGGCGGAAATTGCGGCCGGCGTATTTGTAGGTGAGCTTGAGATGGTCGATGCCTAACAGATGAAGCATGGTGGCGTGGAAGTCGTGGACGTGGAACGGATCCTTGATCGCCGCGAAGCCGAAGGGGTCGGTCTCGCCGAAGGTGATGCCGCCTTTCACGCCGCCGCCGGCCATGAACATCGCGCCGCTCTTGGTGTGGTGGTCGCGGCCGTTGCCGCCCTGGCTCATGGGGGTGCGGCCGAACTCGCCGCCCCAGATGACGAGCGTATCTTCCAACATGCCACGGCGTTTCAGATCGGTGATGAGGGCGGCGGTGCCTTGGTCGATTTCCTTGGTCTGCTGCTTGATCTTGCTGTCGATGCTGCTGTGGTGATCCCAGCCGGTGTGATAGAGCTGGATGAAACGCACGCCGCGCTCGGCCATGCGGCGGGCCATCAGGCAGTTCGAGGAAAAGCTGCCGTCGGGTTTGTCGGCGGAGCCGTAGAGCTCGCGGGTGGCGGCGGTTTCGCCGGAGAAATCCGCGACGTCCGGGACGCTGGTCTGCATCTTGAAAGCGAGTTCGTATTGGGCGATGCGGGTGCGGATCTCGGGGTCGGCGGCTTGTTCGCCGTAGATGGAGTTGAGCGAGGAAATGCCGTCGATGGTTTCGCGCTGGAGCGTGGAGCCGATCGCCAGCAGGGCTTGCGCTTCGGCGGGGTTCGCGTGGAAATGGGCGAGCCATTGCTGCAGATAGGGCGTCAGGATTTCGGTTTCGCGCGGCGATGGCTCGCGCTGGAGGGTGAAGCGGAAGAGGTTGGTGAACCGGGATTGCTCATCCGTTGCGGAAAGTAGCACGCGGTGGGCGAGCAGGCGCGAGGCATCGATGTAGATAGGATCGTTGAGCAGTGCCAGTGCCTGGCCGGGTGAATTCGTAATCGGGCGCTCGGCGGTGCATTCCTGTCGCGTTGGTGCATCGAAGGCGAGCATCGACGGATGCGGGTTCTGGCGTTTCCAATAGGTGTAGAGGCTGCGCTGGTGCTGTTCCCCGCCCTTGGCCGTTTCCCAAATCTGGTAGCGGCTGCCGAGCATGATCTTGTTGGATTGCTCCCAGTAGGCGTTCGGCTGATAGGGGAAAAACGAGCGCGTCGGGATCTCCTCCGTTTTCCGTAGGACACCGGCGGCGGCGAGCGCGGTGTCGCGGATTTCCTCGGCACCGAGGCGATGCGGCAACTGGCGGGTGATGAGGCGGTTGTTGGGATCGATTTCCTGTGTCTTCGGGTCCGGCACGGAGGAAAGCCGATAGGCGCCGGTGGAAACCATCAGGCGGATCATGTGGCGGATGTCCCAACCGCTTTCGATGAACTCGGCGGCGAGCCAATCTAGCAGATCCGGATGCGAGGGCCAGTCGCCTTGGTTTCCGGAGTCGATGAGCGTGGCGCTGATGCCGCGACCGTAGAACTGATGCCAGAGGCGGTTGACGAACACGCGGGCGGTCATCGGGCTTTCAGGCGAGGTGAGCCAGTCCGCGAGGTCGAGGCGGGTGAGGGCTTTTTTCGTTTCGCCTTTGGTGAAATATTCGAGGAAAGCGGGTTCCAACAGTGGACCGGATTCGTCCATGAAATCTCCGCGGTTGCGGAGGCGGGTGGTTTTGCGCGGGCCGGTCTTGCTGACGAGTGGGCATCGGCACCGCGCCGCAGCAGGGAGAGCTCGCGGTGGATGCCGTCGAGTTTCTCCACGAGAGCCGGGTGCTTGTTTTCCGCGAAGGCGATGCGGATCGCTTTTTCGTGGATGGGGCGGCGGTTGATTTTTGCCAGTTTCGCAGAGGCGACGACGAGGTCGGGAAACTTGTTGCGGTCGTCGCGGTTGAGCGGCAACTCCCACCAGTAGCGGATGAGCGGGGTCTGGAGCTTGTTGAGGAAAGCGCGGTGGGTATTGGTGTCCAGCGACAATTATAAATTCCCATCGACGACAATTAAAACTACCCATTTAATTCAGTTAGCAGCGGGGCTCTTCAGCTGCCTCCCCCCCCGCTCCCCTGGGGGACGGGAG
>JBIPND010000199.1:0-6152 GCA_044374015.1 Luteolibacter sp.
CTTGGAGCCCATCAGGGAAAACCAACCACAGATGAACAGGATTCACCCAGATAAAGAGAGGGATGGTTTCCGGTTTCCTTCCAACTCATCTTCATCTGCGTCCATCCGGTTCATCTGCGG
Source organism: Luteolibacter sp. (assembly GCA_044374015.1). Taxonomy (GTDB): domain Bacteria; phylum Verrucomicrobiota; class Verrucomicrobiia; order Verrucomicrobiales; family Akkermansiaceae; genus Luteolibacter. The sequence continues at coordinate 121 of JBIPND010000199.1, forward strand.
TTGAATTTCTTCCGCCGCATCATCCGGACACAACGATTGCCGCTGGAATATTCCCAACCCCGGTGGCAGGCTCGGCGCATGATCACTCCCGTTCTCGAAGCCGATCGGTTGGCCAAAACCTTCGGCGACTTCACCGCCTTGGACGGGCTGTCCTTCAGCGTGGCCCCCGGCGAATCGCTCGGGCTGCTCGGCGTCAATGGCGCGGGCAAAACCACCGCGATGAACCTGATCCTCGGCCTGACCACCCCCACCTCCGGCATGGTCCGGATGTTCGGACTGGATCTTTGGAAACACCGCATCGAGATCCTGCGCCAGGTGAATTTCTCCTCCGCCTACACCGCCCTGCCGTCCAACCTCCTGGTCTGGCAGAATCTAACCGTCTTCGCCCGGCTCTACGGGGTGCAGCGGCCGAAACAACGTATCGAGGCGCTGCTCGAACTGCTCGACATCGCCCACCTGCGCAAATCCGTCACCGGCACACTCTCCGCCGGCGAGTCCACCCGCGTCAATCTGGCCAAGGCGCTGCTCAACGAACCGCGCCTGCTGCTGCTCGACGAACCCACCGCCTCGCTCGATCCCGACATCGCCGACCGCGTCCGCAAACTGCTGCGCAAACTCCAACAGGAAAACGGGGTTTCGATCCTCTACACCTCCCACAACATGCGCGACATCGAGGAGGTCTGTGATCGCCTGATCTTCCTCCACGGCGGCAAGGTGCTCGCCGAGGGCACTCCCGGCGAGGTCCACGAACGCTTCCAACGCAAGTCGCTCGAGGACCTGTTCATCGGCGTCGCCCGCGGCGAGATCGAGGCGATCGGCATCCAGTAAACCCAACCCCGACATCCGTTCATGCCTTTCTCCTTCAATGCGGTTAGCGCGCTGGTCCTGCGCCACCTGTTTCTCTACACCCGCAACCCGATCCGTCTGGTCGAGCTGATCTTCTGGCCGCTGGTGGATCTGCTGGTCTGGGGTTTCCTAACCGTCTATCTGCAAAAGCAGGGCGGCGGCAACATTCCCAACACCATCATGTTCCTGATCGGCGGGATGATCCTGTGGGACGTGTTGTTCCGCTCGCAGCAGGGCGTGGCGATTTCCTTTCTGGAGGATGTCTGGACGCGGAACCTGCTCAACGTGTTCGTCGCGCCGGTGCGCACGATCGAATACGTCGCCGCCACCTGCGTCGTCGGCGTGCTGCGGGTGGGCGTGACGCTGGTCATCCTCGCGGTCGTCGCGTCGCTGGCCTATCAGTTCCATCTGACCGACCTCGGCCTCGCGCTGCTGCCGTTTTTAGCAAACCTGATTTTGTTCGGCTGGTTTCTCGGGATGTTTTCCACCGCCCTGATCATGCGCTGGGGGCAGGCGGCCGAAAGTCTCGCCTGGGCGGTGCCGTTTTTCATCCAGCCGCTGGCGGCGGTTTTCTATCCGGTCTCGGTGTTGCCGGGCTGGCTCCAGCCGATCGCCCACGCGCTGCCCTGCACGCCGGTCTTCGAGGGCATGCGCGCCGTGCTCGCCGGCCAGGCGATCCCGTGGGGACTGGTGCAACACGCGTTGTTTCTCAATGCCGTGTGGGGAGCTCTCGCCGCCTGGTTTTTCGCCGCCAACCTCCGCCACGTGCGCAAAACCGGGTTGCTGGTCAAAGTGGCGACCCATTGATTCCGCCGCAGTTGGGAAATCCCTTGCCCCCGGGGGCAATCGGGGGGAGGTATCCGCATCGACGTCGGTGTGATGCGGCTCGTTTCAACCGCCATGATCCTCAACGCCAGCTGCCAACTGAATTACCAAATCTCCGCGAATGTGCCGGTGATTTTCATGCTACGCCCGCAAAGTGGCGAGGCCCAATCGGTGTTGCACGAGCAGTTCACGCTTTCCCCGCAGGTGCCGGTGGCGGAGTTCACCGATGGTTATGGAAATCTCTGCCAGCGCATCATCATGCCGGCGGGAACATTCCAGGTCTCGGCGCAATGCAAGGTGCAGGTGGCCGATTCGATCGATGTCCATCCCGACGCTGCGTTCACGCCGGTGGAGCAGTTGCCGACCGAGGTGATCCAGTTCCTGCTGCCCAGCCGCTATTGCCAGTCGGACCGGCTGTTGGATTTCGGCAAGTCCGTGGTCGGCAATCTGCCGCCGGGCTATCAGCAAGCGCGGGCGATCCATGATTGGGTGCAGCGCGAAATCCGTTATGTGATCGACTCCAGCAACACGTCCACTTCCGCGCTGGAAACCGCCCAATCGCGCTGCGGAGTTTGTCGGGACTTCGCGCATTTGGGCATCGCCCTCTGCCGGGCGATGAGCATCCCGGCGCGGATGGTGGTGGGGTTTCTCCATGAGCTGGAGCCGATGGATCTGCACGCGTGGTTCGAGGCCTTCATCGGCGGGCGTTGGTACACGTTCGATGCCACCCAGGCGCAGACCAAAGGCAACCGGATCGTGATCGCTTACGGCCGGGATGCGGCGGATGTGGCGCTGGCCACCATCTTCGGCGCGTTTTGGCTCACCCACATGCAGGTGACGGTGACGGCGGAGGCGGGTTCCTGAGGTTAGACATGGGCGCAAAAAAGCCCGGCATGTCCGGAAGGACAGCCGGGCGTGAACAGCCAAGAATTACTTGGAGGAGGTCGGCGCTGGAGCCGGAGCCGGGGCAGGAGCCGATGGGCAGCACGATGCGGCGAGGAACGAAGCCGCTGCGGCGACGATGATCAATTTAACAATTTTCATGGTTGTGTAGGTGGTTGGTTGCGTCTCAATCCGCACCTCTTGCGCGAACTGATGGTTTTAGATTAACAGACTGGATTTCGGTGGCAAGCGCGAATTGTCCCGCCCATAAGGATCGGCGACCTTGCTGTCGCCTTTTATTCATCGTCACGGTTGCTAAGAAGGGACGGTAAATCCTTTCCCCTTATCTCGCCGGCAGCGCTTCGAACACAACCAAGCTGGAGGCCGGGATCGTCAGTTGCTGCGGGCCGGTGGCTTGCGGCGGCGCGGTCGCGGGCGATGCGCCGGCACCGATTGTTAGGACCGGGCGCAGAACTTTGCCCGCGGCTTTGAGCGAAGGAGGGAGCTGCATCGAATGCGCCGCACTGCCGGTGACGGATGGGGAATCCGAGGCGTTGATGGCAACCACCACGAAGCTCTCCCCGTCGTCCGTGGCGCGGGCGAACGCGAACAACCCATCGTCTTGGGAAGACTCACCGTCCACCCACAGCGGCACCAGATTTCCCGTCCGCAGCACCGGCAAACGCTCGCGCAGGTCCGCCAGCGACTTGATCTCGGTGAATGAACGCGAGCTTTTCACCTCGGCCATCGTCGGGCCATCGCGGCGTGGATAGAACATCATGCGCCCGGTTTCGCCATCTTCGCCGACTTTTCCGCCCGCATCCAGAAGCGCGAATTCGCTGCCATAATAGAGGCACGGAATGCCAGGAAGCGTCATGACCAACCCTTGGGCGAGGCGGCTGCGCAAGGCAGTCACACCGGCGACGCGGAAGCGGTTCAGGCCATCGTGGTTCTCGATGAACGTGATCATTTTCTGCCGCGCGTTCAGGCCGTCCGGGCCCGGATTGGGATTGTAAAACGGGCGACCGCTCTCGGGATGATCCGCGCCGCGGCCGACGAGGGAGCGTTCCAATCCTGCGGGCGATCCGAACTGTTTGCCCGGCTTGCGGAGGTATTCGCGGGCGTTGAAACAGAAGTTGAAATCCAACACCGAATCCAGCGCCGGCTGCCGGTTTTCCGGCCAGTCGGAGCGCCAAGTGTAGCGGCCGAGCACCGCCGGATCCCCGTCATAGATCTCGCCGAACAGCAGCTTGTCGACCGCCGCCGGACCCAGACGCGAACGCAGCCGCTCGGTGAAAGCATCCCAGAATTCGTGGTGCACATGCTTCACCGTGTCGATCCGCAAGCCGTCCACCCCCACCGTCGTTAGATAAAAGTGATGGATCTCGACGAACTCCTCGACCAGCGCTTCGAAATGCTCCGCATCCGGAGCAGTCCAGAAATCGCGCAGCGAAAAGAAGTCGCAGGTCACTTCCTCGCCATCGGTCTTGCCGAGGCTGTCGTCCGAGAATCCCTTGCGACCATAACTCTCAAGTTGCGCGAGCACGCCGGTGGTCGCGATTTTCCTGCCTAACAACTCGCGCGGACCGTCGGGCTGGGTTTTCGCGGCATTCCATTTCGGCACGTCCGCCCATTTTGCGTTGTCATGGAAACCATCGGCTTTGAACGGCTGCACCCACTCGCCCTTCTTGCTCACGTCGAAAACGCCGTTGTCATTCACATCATAGTAAAACACCGGTCCCGCGTGGTTGAGCACGACATCCTGGATCACCTTGATCCCCTTGGAATGCGCGAGTTTTACGAAATCCTTATAATGCTGCATCCGCCCGGCCACGTCGTCGGAATAGGGCGTCCCGCCCAGCGAGACGCGGCTGGTGAGATGGGGATCGATGTCCAGCCAGTCCTGAGTCCAATACCCATGATAACCCGCTCTCCATCCCCCAAGATCATAGCCGGATCGCCAAACATTCTTCACCACCGGCGTGAGCCAAAGCGCGGACACGCCGAGCTGGTTGAAATACCCGGATTCGACGGCTTTTTCCAAGCCGCGGAGGTCGCCGCCGAGATAGCGGGAGATATCTTTTTGCTCGGGATCGTAGAGCGCGGGATCGCATCCCGGCGGCGTGTTGTTCGCCGCGTCTCCGTCGAAAAAGCGGTCGGTCATCACGAAATACATCACATCATCACTCCACGGCCGGGCGAGGGCCGGGGCGATGAGCCATACGATCAGGGAAAGAAGTCTTAAAACGAACACACTGATCTATGTCTCAAAATGGCGGACGGTTGCTCAATTCCCCGGTTCAATTTCTAGCAGTAGCGCGGAACACGGCGGAAGATCCGGCAAGGCGATGTCTTCCTGGCCGGAAAACGTCCCGCGCCACGCGGAACCGAGGCGATCGGTGAAGGTCCGGGCGGCTTCGTTTTCCCACCCGAGAAATTCCCGCGCGTCCTGCGGAATCCGGACTTTCACCCCGCGCAGGGTTTGGGTGCCGTGGAAATTCGCCACCACCATGAATGCTTGGCCGCTTTGCGCATCACGGCGGAGAAAGGCATACAACCAATGTCCGGAAACCCCTTCGTCGTCCACTCTGCCGAACGCGGGGTTTTCCTGGTTGCCGGGGTTGAGGGCGTGGAACTCCCCGTGGGTGAAGGCGCGGGAGCGGGTGGTGCGGATGAGTTTTCCATACCATTCGCGCAAGGATTTCTGATCGTCGCCGAGCCTTCCGCCATCGAATTTGCCGCCATTCACCCACTTGCAGAACTCCGGCATCGACCCGTAATCGAAGATGCTGGTTCGCGCGTCATCACCGCCGAAACCTTCGACTCCCGCCGCCGGTTCACCCACTTCCTGGCCATTGTAAATCATCAGCGGCCCGCGCCCCATGCTGAAAAGAACCGCCGACACCGGCTTGCCGACTTTCAGCCCAAGCCCGCCCCACTCCTTCGGGCTGGCTAGACGGACTTCGTCGTGATTTTCGGCATAACGAAGTGATTGGTGGAATCGTCCGGCAGGTGTTGATAGATCATCCAGGTCGTTCGCCCATTTGCCGGATTGATAGATTCCGCCGAGTTTGTCATAACTCGGGTCGTCGTAAACCGCGTCGAATCCCGCCGCCAGGAGTTCGTCGAGCACGTGGGATTCGGTAAGTTTGGCCGGATCGTCATTGTATGCCTCGGCGACGAAAAACGCGTCGGCATTCCGACTGCGACAGCGTTTCACCGCCCAACGCCAGAATTCCATGGGCACCATGTGGGCCATGTCCACGCGGAAGCCATCGACTCCCAGCGCCTGCCAGTGGCCGAGAATTTCATCCATCGTGCGCCAGGTCCTCGGCACCGCGGAGGGCTCCGCGGCCGGGCCGGGGAGATGCGAGGTGTCGCGCCCGCTGGTGAAATCGTGGCCGTAATTGAGCTTCACCGTCTCATACCAATCGCCATTCGATGGTGCCCACGAGACCACGTTGTTGCCGGTGACGCGG
>JBIPND010000125.1:0-7243 GCA_044374015.1 Luteolibacter sp.
TCCGACGAGTTTCAGACCCATTCTCGAATCGGCCTGTTGTGGACAACTTTCAAGAGGCTCACGCCGCTTCGCGGCGATTCGGGATCGATTTCACCCACAAATTTGGCGGAAGAGGCTCTATTCTTTGCCCGTGTTTCCGAAATTGCACGAAGGGCCATCCCTCACTACTGGCTCAAACCATGCAAATTGCGAGATTCACTCAGAAATCCAACTCAACACCTCGATACTATGGAGGAAATTTGGTGGCTTGATCGATGGGAAAACCCGAAAAACATCAAAAGTTCCGTTAAGCTGAATCAGGGTAGTGACGCCGATGTCGATTGGACCTTCACGCTTGGTGGTGATGCTCTCACCGTGAATATCGAGATTAAACGTCTGGTTGGAGATTGTGTGCGTCATGTAACCGAGCGAACTTTCAAGATCGATTGGTTTGAACGATTCTGCGACAAGAAGGTTAATCCAAAATTTCGAGTCAGTAGAGACAACGAGATCAACGTGCTCGGGCTTTCGCTCTTCGGTGAGATTACGCGAGAGGTTCAGCTGGTAGTTAGAGAGTGGCTCGTTAATCGTCAGGATTTAATTGATGCGGTGGTGATTACGACCCGTGAGGCACGCCGAAAAACCAGCTTCGACATTCAACTTCGCAATTGCAAAGCCAAGCTCATGAAAAACTTCCTCAACGAACCGACTCTTGAGGATCAAAGTTTGGCATTTTCTTTGATGGTTCCTATTAATGACCCTCGCGTTCCGAACATCCTAAGATCATGACATCCCCCTCCATCGACATCTGCTGGAGCCTCGCCGAGGCGGAGGCCGCGCACGCGGGCTTTTCCGAGATCGGGCTCGCACACTTTTGGGTCGGCGTTTGCAAAGCTGTGGAGGTGTCGGTTTCCGAGTTGCTGAAAGCGGGCAACCCCGAGCTTCAGGCGATGGAGGGGCAGGTGGAGGCGGATTATCTGGAAGTGCGGGAGGCGTTTTCCGGGGCGGGACTTTCGCCCAAGCTGATGCGGCGGGCGATCCGGGCGGAGCTTGGTAGGCGTTCGGGCAAGTTTGCACGACCCCTGCACCGAAGCCCTACGTTGCGGGAGGTTTTCAAACAGGGCGCAGTGCTGGCCTCGGTGAATGGCGGGCGTTTGCGACCCGCGCATTTGCTGGTGGCCTTGGTCGAGCAGTGGGAGCCGGTGGTATCCGCGGCGGTGACGGGGCTCGGGCATGATCCGGAGGAAGTGTTGCGCGGCTTGAGTGGTCGTTTGATGGAAGGATTTGAAGTGGATCGCCCGGAGGATGAGGAAGGTCCGGTGGCGGTGGAGAAGAAGGAAAAGTATGCAAAGAAGGATTCCGCATTGCAGCGCTTTGGCCGGGATTTGACGGAGCTGGCTGCAAAGAGAGCATTGCCGCCGTTGATTGGTCGGCGAGGGGAGATGCTTAAAATCACCCAGATCCTGCTGCAAAGCCGGAAGAACAATCTGATTCTGGTGGGTGAGCCTGGCGTGGGAAAGACCGGGATTGTCGAGGGATTCGCGCAGTTGCTGGCGGAGGGGAAATTGCCGGATGACTTGGGGCGGCCGGCGGTGATTGAGATTTCCCTGACCTCGCTGGTGGCGGGGACGAAATACCGGGGAGAATTCGAGGAACGGCTGGAAGCGGTGATCCGCGAGGCGTCCCTAGAGCCGAAGCCGATTCTTTTCATCGATGAAATCCACTTACTGCTGGGAGCCGGATCGGCGAGCGGCAGCATGGACGCTGCGAACATCCTCAAGCCCGCGCTGGCACGTGGCGCGATCCGGGTGATCGGCGCGACGACGATCCGGGAATACCGCCAGACCATCGAGAAGGACGGCGCTCTGGAGCGGCGTTTCCAGGCGGTGAGGATCGAGGAACCGAGCGCGGATGAAGCGTTGGCCATCCTACTGGCCCTGCGGCCGAGATTGGAAGCGCATCACGGAGTGGCGCTGGACGAAGCGGCGCTGCGGGCGGCGGTGGAATGGTCGATCCGGTATCTGCCGGATTTCCGGTTGCCGGACAAGGCGCTGGATCTCGTGGACCAAGCATGTGCGGCAGCGAGGTTTCAGACGCTGACTCCCGGGAAACGTGCTGCCTCTGCGGCGATCGGGCGTGATGATATTGCGGCAGCGGTGGCGGCGCGGTGTGGGATTCCGGTGGGAACTCTTACGGCGGATGAGGGCGTGCGCTTGATGGCACTGGAAGGAGATCTTGGAAAGCGGGTGAAGGGCCAACCGGAAGCGATCTCCGCCGTTGCCGAAGCGGTGCGCTTGGCGCGGGCGGGATTGAAGAAGCCGAACCGGCCGATGGGCGTGTTTTTATTCGTCGGCCCCAGCGGCACCGGCAAGACTGAGCTGGCCAAAGCGCTGGCGGAGAATTTGTTTCACGACGAGCGGCGCTTGATCCGCTTCGACATGTCCGAGTTCATGGAAGAACATAGCGTGGCAAAGTTGATCGGCGCGCCGCCGGGATACGTCGGCCACGACGAAGGTGGTCAACTCAGCGACGCGATCCGGACGCATCCCTACAGCGTGGTGCTGTTCGACGAGATCGAAAAGGCCCATCCTCGGGTGCTGGATTTGTTTCTCCAGATCTTCGACGAAGGCGCGCTAACGGATGCACAGGGACGAAAGTGCGATTTCCGGGAGTCGGTCATTATTTTGACGAGCAACTTGGGGACGGGAGGGGCTGCTCCGAAGCCGTTTATTGGCTTTGCGGTGGGAAAGGAAGAACACAGGCAAGATGCCTGTGCCCCTGTAGAAGAAGCGATTCGCAAACACCTGCGGCCGGAGCTGGTGAACCGGCTGACGAAGGTCGTGCATTTCAAATCGCTGGGAATGGAAACGGCACGGGAGATCCTCGGGAAACTGATGGAAGAGTTCAACAAGCGACTGGCAGATCGCGGAGTGACGGTTGTGTTGGATGTTAGCGCCGCAGAGCTAATCCTTCAGGAGGGTTTCAGCGAAGAATACGGTGCGAGAAATCTGGAGCGAGCGGTGGACCGAATGCTGGGCTCCTTGATCGCAGAGGCGCTGCTCGGTGGGAAAATCACAGCGGGCCAAACCATTCGACTTGTGGAGACCGACGGGCAGATTCAGCTCCACCAAAAATCTTCGTCTTGATTTCTATCCAACCACACACGCACCGATCCAATGTCCAATCTCCAAAGAGCGCTCGAAATCGCAGTAGAATCCCACAAAGACCAGAAGCAGAAGGATGGGACACCTTATGCACTTCACCCCATCAGGCTCTCGATGTCACTGCAATCTGAAGAGCAGAGGATCGTCGCGCTGCTCCATGATGTCGTCGAAGACACGGACTGGACGTTCGATGACCTCCTGGCCGAAGGTTTTAGTGAAAACGTCATTGAGGCGCTCCGCCTGCTGACTCACACCGATGGATCGCCCTATGAGGACTACATCGAACGCCTCGCCTCCAATCCTCTGGCCAGATTGGTTAAGAAAGCGGATCTCTCCGACAACATGGACTTCAAGCGGATTCCGGAGCCGACCGAGAGGGACTTTGCCAGACTCCAAAAGTATCATCGGGCATGGAGTGTTCTGAACCGAGACTGACTGCTGCCTCGTAAATCTGAAGGCTTCCTTGTTGTGCTCGATCACGCTTTCGAGCGAGCTGTAGGAGGCATAGGCGTAGCCCGAGCGCAGAAGCATTGAGGTTGGTCAGCACCCGTGAAAGACGCCCGTTGCCGTCCTGGAACGGATGGATGGCAAGGAAGACGACATTGAACACGGCGATCCGCAACAAGGGGTGAAGGATAGGGTCGCGCTCCTCCTTGGCATTCCATTCCAATAGCCTTTCCATTAGCATCGGGGTTTCGAACGGACTCGCCGTCTGGAACACGATTCCTATCTGTTTTCCATTCGCATCGAAGGCAGCGACGTGGTTGTCGAGGTTCTTCCACTGGCCGCGATGGCGTTCGTCCTGCATCCAATTTCATCTATTTTCCAAAAAGTGGAGAATGGCAGCCACGAAATCGCAAGCCTCACAAGAAGTTCGGAGCGACATGTTACTCCGTTACTGGCACCCGCCCTCGCAGACGATGGCGTCGTTTGTGTCCGGTTGGCGCTCTCCGAGGGGCTCGTTGAAATCATCGTCCGGGTCGGCGAGGGGAGCTGTCATAGAGGAAATGGGGATTGTCACCGGGGCGAGTTTTTGCGTGGCTTCGTTTTTTTCGGGGATCATGGGGAGACATGTCACAGACCTGGCCGTGAGTGGCGAGGGAATTTCACTGGACGTAAAGAATTCGGCAGCCGCGCGGCACGCGTGGGGCGTGAGTGATCTCTTCAGGGCATGGCATGCCCATGACGGGCGGGTGGTGTTGGTCTATCCGGATTTCCCGCTTGGCGCCTTCCGCCGCGGTTTGGAGAAGGCGCTGGAGCCGCTGGAGCTCAAACAGCGCATGCACCTGCTGGCTGATCGCTTGGAAGCCTGCCTGCCCACTCATCCGCCCGAGCTTTTCCGCATCCTGGTGAAAACCCTCGCCACCGATGAGGCGGACCAGGACGGGCTGCGCGGATTTCTGGTCTGGCCGCTCACCGAGATCGTGGCCCGCCGCGGGCTGGGGCATTTCGAAGATTCGATGCAGTCATTTCGCGAAATGACGAGGTGTTTCACCGCGGAGTTTGCGATCCGGGTGTTTTTGAGGGAGCATCCGGAGCGGACTCTGAAGCAGCTGCACGCGTGGTGCGGGGATCCGGACGCGGATGTGCGGCGGTTGGTTTCCGAAGGCAGCCGTCCGCTGCTGCCGTGGGGCGGGAATCTGCCGCAGCTGTTGGAGCCGCCGCATCCGACGCTGGAGCTGTTGGAAAAGCTCCGCAACGATCCCAGCGACTACGTCAGGCTCTCCGTTTCGAATCATCTCAATGATTTCAGCAAGCATCATCCGGACCTGGTGATCGAAACACTGGCGCGGTGGCTGAAAGCGGATCCGGGTGACGCGGGGGGTTGACCGGTGACCAGTTTGCCGTCCACCACGACGAACGAGCTCCAATCCGCGCCTTTTTGATAGATTGCGCCGTAGGACTTGAGCATGTCCTCCACCAGAAACGGCACCACCTCGGTGAGGCCAACCGCCTTTTCCTCGGAATTGGTGAAACCGGTGACCCGCTTTCCGGAGACCAGCGGCTGGCCATCCGGGCCCGAGGTGTATTTGAAAATCGCCGGTGCATGACAAACCGCAGCGATGGGGCGGTCGCTGGCGGCGAAAGCTTCGAGCAGCCGCTAAGTGGTGATGGATCCGGACTTTTTCTTGCTTAGATGGGCTTCCGCATCTCCGCTGTTGGCGTCCATGATTGTTCCAAAGGGTTTTTTCCTCCTCCGTTTTTGCGTCCTGCCGTTTCTGGTGGCGGGTGCCTTCGCCCAAAGGGTGCCACAATCGGGCCCGCTGGTGGCGGAAGTCCACACCGTGAAAAGCGAGCCGTTCGCCCAGACGCTCTCGACCGTCGGCACCTTGCGGGCGAATGAATCGGTCACGCTGGTCTCGGAACTTTCGCGGCGATTGGTGAAAATCCAAGTGGAGGAAGGATCGGAAGTCGCCGCTGGCGATCTGCTTTTCAAACTCGACGACAGCGACCTGGTCGCCGAGCTCGGAGAAATCGACGCCCGCCTGAAACTCGCGGATACGGTGAAACAACGGGTCGCCAACCTGCTCCCGCGCAAGGCAATCAGCCAGCAGGAGTTCGACAGCTCCACCGCCGCGTTCGAAATCCTCGCGGCCGAGCGCAACACCAAGGCGGTGCAAATTTCCAAAACCGAGATCCGCGCGCCGTTTGCCGGCCGGGTCGGCGTGCGGCAGGTGAGCGAGGGCGCGTTCGTCACGCCGACCACGCCGCTGATCACCTTGCAGGATGTCTCGCGCATCAAGGTGGATTTCCCGCTGCCGGAACGCTACGCGGGCGAGGTGAGGAGCGGGCAGAAATTCACCTTTACCGTCGCTGGAAACGGCGAGACTTTCGAGGGTGAGGTGACCGTTTTGGAGCCGGCCATCGACGCGGCGACCCGCAGCTTGTTAGTCCGCGGCTTGTGTTCCGCGCCCAAAGGTTTGCTGCCCGGCGGTTTCGCCGAAGTGACGCTGACCCTGGATGGCGTGGCGAATGGCTTTCTGGTGCCGAGCCAGGCCATCGTTCCGTCCGCCCAAGGGCAGGGAGTCTATTTGATAGAAAACGGCAAGGCGGAGTTGCAGCCGGTGGACATCGGCATCCGCACCGCCGCACGGGTGCAAATCCTCCGGGGCGTGAAAGAGGGTGACGTGGTGGCGACCACCAACCTGCTGCGCATCCGCCCCGGTCTGGAAGTCACCGCCGCGAAGCAACCATGAGTCTCTCAGAAACCAGCATCCGCCGTCCGGTGCTCGCGACGGTGATGTCGCTCGTGATCGTGCTGTTCGGAATCATCGGCTTCCACTTTCTCGGCGTGCGCGAATACCCCGCGGTCGATCCGCCGATCGTCACGGTGCAGACGACCTATCCGGGTGCGAATCCGGACGTCATCGCCTCGCAGATCACCGAGCCGTTAGAGCAGGTGATCAACGGCATCGCCGGGATCCGCACCATCACCTCGGAGTCGCGCGACGAGCGCAGCACCATCACCGTGGAGTTCACGCTCGACTCGGATCTGAGCGACGCTGCCAACGACGTGCGCGACCGCGTCTCGCGCGCCATCCGCGACCTGCCAGTGGACGCCAACCCGCCCGTCGTCGAGAAGGCGGATGCGGATTCCTCGCCGATTCTTTTCCTCTCACTCCTCAGCGACGAGCGCAGCATCCTGGAAGTCAGCGACATCGCCGACCGCATCGTGCGCGAGCGGATGGAGACGATCCCCGGGGTCTCGTCGGTGCGGATCTTCGGCGAAAAACGCTATGCGATGCGGCTGTGGATGGACCCGGTCAAACTGGCGGTCCACTCGCTCACGCCCGCCGATGTGCAGACCGCGCTCGACCGCCAGAACATCGATCTGCCGAGCGGCCGGCTGGAAGGCGCGGCTAACGAACTTTCACTGCGCACCCTAGGCCGGCTTTCCACCGCCGAGGATTTCGAGAACCTCATCATCCGGCAGGAAAACGGCCGGCAGATTCTCTTCCGTGACATCGGCACCGCCGAACTCGGGGCGGAAAACCTCCGCACGGGAAACAAGAGCGACCTGCTCTATCGGATCGGCGTGGCGATCATCCCCCAGCCTAACACCAACGCCATCGCCATCGCCGACGAGTTCTACAAACGGC
>JBIPND010000058.1:0-9787 GCA_044374015.1 Luteolibacter sp.
CTCGCGCAGGTGAGAAAGGAAGTCCCGCCGGACGTGACGGTGGACGTCGGCTACGATTTCACGCGCTTTGTCCGGCGCTCCGTCCACGAAGTGCAGGAAACGCTGGTGATCGCCTTCTGCTTGGTGGCGTTGATCATCTTCCTGTTCCTGCGCGACTGGCGCTCGACGATCATTCCGGTCGTCGCCATCCCTGTTAGCATCATCGCCGGGTTTTTCGTCATGTATGTGGCCGGGTATTCCATCAACGTGCTCACGCTGGTGGCCATCGTGCTGGCCATCGGTTTGGTCTGCGATGACGCGATCGTGGTGCTGGAAAACATCTACACGAAAATCGAGGAAGGCATGACCCCGCTGGAGGCCGCGCTGAAAGGCTCGCGGGAAATTTACTTCGCGGTCATTTCCACCACCATCGCGCTGGCGGCGGTGTTCCTGCCGCTGATCTTTCTATCAGGCCTGACCGGCCGGCTGTTCCGCGAGTTCGGCATCACGCTGGCGGGCTGCGTGCTGGTTTCCGCGTTCGTGGCGCTGACGCTCTCGCCGATGATGTGCCGCTTCCTGCTCAAGGCGCACGGCGCAAATTCTAACATTCTCTATCGATCCACCGAGCCGTTCTTCCGGATGATCACCAACGGCTACCGCGCCGCCCTCGCGCCCGTGCTGCGGTTCCGCTGGCTGGTGATCCCGCTGCTGCTGCTCAACGTCGGCCTCATCGCCTGGTTGTTCAACCGCCTGCCGCAGGAACTGGCTCCGTTAGAGGATCGTGAAAACATCCGCATCGTCGTCACCGCGCCGGAGGGATCGAGTTATGAATTCACCGAGAGCTGGATGGACAAGGTGGCGGTGCATGTGGACGACAACGTGCCGGAAGTCTTCCGCTCCTTCAGCATCATCGGCGGCGGCGGCGGCCGCTCCGCGGCGAACAGCGGCACCCAGAGCATCTATCTAACATCACCCTCCGAGCGCACCCGCAGCCAGTCCGAAATTGCGGCACAACTCTCCCGGGAAATGCAGGATTTCACCGGAGTCCGCGCCATCACCACCCAGCCGCCGACCATCGGCGACCGCCGCTCCGGCCAGCCGCTCGCCTATGTCCTGCAAGCGCCGAACCTCGAATCCCTGATCAAGGTGCTGCCGGAATTCCTCGCCGAGGCGAGCAAAAGTCCGGTGCTCAAACAGATCGACGCCGACCTCAAAGTGAACCGCCCGGAAGGGATCATCTCCATCAACCGCAGAAAGGCCGCGGAGCTGGGAATCTCCGTGGAGGAAATCGGCAGGACGCTGGATCTCGCCTACTCGGGACGGCGTTTCGGTTATTTCCTCAAGGACGGAAAACAATACCAGGTCATCGCCCAGATGCAGCGCCAGGACCGCAACGATCCCGGCGACGTGAAAAAACTCTTCGTCAAATCCGGCTCCGGAGAAATGGTCTCGCTGGACAACCTGGTGACCTTCGCCGAGTCCGCCAGTCCGGCGGCGATCTACCGTTTCAACCGCGCCGTCTCCGCGACGATCCAAGGCACGCCCGCTCCCGGCAAGACGCTGGGCGACGGGATCGAAGAGCTCGACCGGATCGCGGAAAAGGTCCTGCCGGAGAATTTCCGCACCTCACTGGCAGGCCAGTCGCGCGATTTCGCGGAGAGTTCGTCCTCGTTGTTGTTCGCCTTCATGCTCGCGCTGCTGATTATCTATCTGGTGCTGGCAGCGCAGTTCGAAAGTTTCCGGGATCCATTCATCATCATCCTAACAGTTCCGTTCTCGGTGGCCGGTGCGTTGATTTCGCTGTGGGCGACGGATCAAACCCTGAATGTCTTCAGCCAGATCGGGATCATCATGCTCATCGGCATCGTCACCAAAAACGGGATCCTGATCGTCGAGTTCGCCAACCAGCGCAAAGACGCCGGGCTCTCGAAAATCGATGCGGTGCTCGACGCGGCCGTCTCGCGCTTCCGGCCGATCCTGATGACCAGCCTCGCGACGATTTTCGGGATTCTGCCGATCGCGCTTTCGATCGGTGCCTCGGGCGGCTCGCGGCAGTCGTTGGGGATTGCGGTGGTCGGCGGGCTGGTGTTTTCGGGAGCGCTAACACTTTTTGTGGTGCCCGCGGTGTATGCGGTTTTTTCGCGGAGCACCGCTGCCAACAAGCCGGATGAGAGCTAACGGACATCCAGATGGCTCCGGCTCTTGGGTCGCGGAGCGCCTGGCTGAAGGTAGCCGTGGGAAGGCGTCGCGGAGCGGCGTTTGAAGTCCGGCGGCACGATCCATCACCATTCCACTTGTTTCGGGGTGCCGCCGAGAAACTCGCCGCGCCCCGCGGCGGCCACCGAGCAGGCCACTCCGACTTCCCCCTGGCAGCCGGCCTCCGCGCCGGAAATCGAGGCGTTGCGCTTGTAGAGCATGCCGTTCGGGTGGCGTGGAAGTGCTGAGAGAGGCATGGCTTGACGGGACCTCGATGCGACCCCTCCGGCCGCTGGCTGGCAAGCGGAATACCGGCCAGCATTCTCGCCATTTTCCCCGCCGGACTGGTGGCTGAAAGGGGTCGAAAGGCCCCGTGATCGCGCCGCGTAGTAAGGCGATGAACTGGATCACCCCCATGTATCGAGGCCTTATCGCGACCGTAGTTTCCAGCACGGCATTTGCGGCGGAAGAGGCGCCGGGATCTCCCGGAAAATGGACCACCGCCCAGCAGGGCGGGCGGCTCGAAGCGAAACTGGGCGACACTCCGATGTTCGCCTGGCAGGCCGAACCCCTGGTAGATCCGAAAGGTGGAGAGAAATTCGCGGGTAGCGCCTTCCTGCATTCGTTGCGCACGCCGTCCGGCTTCGAATGGACCACCATCCAACCGTCCGACCACCTGCACCACTTCGGCCTGTGGTGGCCGTGGAAATTCCTCGAAGTGGACGGCGCGAAATACAACTGCTGGGAGATCCAGGAAGGCCAGGGCGGGCACGTGGCGCGCAGCGTGAAGTCCATTTCCACCGACCCCGCGAAGCTGGAGTGGGAGTTTTCCAATGAAACCCAGATCAAGAAACCCGAGCCTCTAACCGTGATTCAGGAAACCGCCAAAGTCGCTCTAACCGCGACCGCCGACGCGCAGATCCTCGACATTTCCCTGCGCCAGAAAGCGGTGGCCAGCCCGGTGAAAGTCCTCAACTACCGCTACAGCGGCTTCT
Source organism: Luteolibacter sp. (assembly GCA_044374015.1). GTDB lineage: Bacteria > Verrucomicrobiota > Verrucomicrobiia > Verrucomicrobiales > Akkermansiaceae > Luteolibacter. The sequence continues at coordinate 3,171 of JBIPND010000058.1, forward strand.
CCTGGCGCGGCCCCAAATCGTGGGACAAGGACACCAGCACGATGACCACCAGCGAGGGCAAGGGTCGCGATGACGCCAACGGCGCACCCGCCCGCTGGGTGATGGTGAGCGGCACCACTCCTAACGGCTCAGCCACGGTTCTGATCATGAGCGCCGCCTCCGAGACGGCGGGAACGCCGGAACGCCTGCGGGTGTGGGATTCCAAAACGAGTAAGGGCACGCCGTTTGTGAATTTCAACCCGGTGATGGGAGAAGCCTTGCCGCTGGATGACGCCCACCCGGCGGTCTCCAACCGTAAATACCGGGTGATGGCGGCGGACCGCACCCTCGACGCCGCCGCCGCCGAAGCCGAGTGGCGCAAGTGGATGGGGAAATGAATTCGATCGGATGAGGCGCGCAGGGGACCTGCCCTGATCTTTTTACACATTTCCCGCGGGGGCGGAGGAATCTTCGGTCCCAACGGGACCTTCCATCTCAGCCCGGCACACGGTGCCGTGGGCGGCGACGGGAGTTAGAGACAGCGGCTCGGGGCATTGGCATCTCTCCCGCATGAGGCGTCCCTTCAGGACGCGCGGATTCCAAGGAATCCCGACCCGGCACTGCGTGCCGGGCTTTGATGAGCCGTCCCGTCGGGGCGAAGACTGTGAAATGGACCAGGCGATCCGATATTTCCTCTGCTGGGATCAAGCCTCCCGATCAATCCCGTTCACTTGACGCGCATGCCGCGAAGGACCAAATCCAAGCGCACACCGCAGATTTCCCGCAGTTTCGCATTCCCGAAATCCAAAGTCTGGAACAGGCTCTTCCATCGATGAAGATTCTATCCAAGAACCTGCTCATCCTCGCGTCAGCAGGATCCGGAAAAACTTTCCAACTCGGCAACCGCGTCATCGGCCTGGTCGCAGGCGGCGTGGCTCCCGAAAAAATCGTCGCCCTCACCTTCACCCGCAAGGCGGCGGGCGAATTCGCCGATTCGGTGCTCACCAAACTGGCCGACGCCGCCAGCAGCGAGTCCGCCAGCGCGGATTTGCGGCGCGACCTGGCGATGCCGGAAGCGGATTTCGCCGAAGCGCTCGAACGCGTGACGCGCGCCTTGCCGCGCTTCACCCTCGGCACGATGGACAGCTTCTTCTCGCGGGTGGTCCGCGGGTTCCAATACGAACTCGGTCTAACCGGTGGCAAGTTCGATCTGTTGGAAGGCCCGCGCGCGGTGGCGGCGGAAAATGAAATCCTCGCCGCGATCCTCGGCGACGCGCTCGAAGGCGACCACGGCGAAGAATTCCTCCACGCCTTCCGCCGGGCGACGATCGGCAAGGAATCCCAAGGCGTGCTCGAAGGACTGCGGAAATTCGTCAAGGACTGGCAAGGCCAATACCGCGCGAAGCGGAATCTCGCATGGGGCCCGGATTTCCTGGCAGGCGTCTCTCTGGATGAATGGGAAAAACAAAAGGCCGGCCTCGCCGCCAGGGTCTCACGTGGACTCGACGGCCTTGAATACACCGAAAAACGCCAGCGCGCCGCCTTGGAAAAGGTCATTGAGACGCTGGTCCAACACACCATCGGCAGCGGCAGCCTCGGCGGCGCGGGCAAATTGTTGGAGTCCATCATGAAATGCTCGGCCGACCCTAACGGACCGCTGTGCGTGAATTTCTACAAGGAGTTCCTCATCGGCGGCCCGGCCGGCGACGCGCTGCGTGAAATGGTCCAACTCGCCGCCCGCTGCGAGATGGCAGCCGCCCTGATCCGCACCCGCGCCGTCCGCGAGGTGGTGGCCGTTTACGATTCCCTCTGTGAGAAAACCCTGCGCCGCCGCGGGCTGTTAGGATTCGATGACGTCAAGATTCTCATGGGCGAGTGGGCGAAAACCGAAGACGCACGCCTGCGCCGCGAAGCGGTGGATTTCCGGTTGGACGCACGCTTCGACCACTGGCTACTCGACGAATTCCAGGACACCAGCGGCTCGGATTGGACCGGACTTCTGCCGCTGATCGATGAAGCCGCCGGCGAGGGCGAAGGCTCGGTGTTCATCGTCGGCGACAAAAAACAGGCGATCTACGCCTGGCGCGGCGGCGAGGTCGGACTGTTTGACGAAGTGATGTCCCGTTACTCCGGTGGCCTCGAAATCGAGCCTCTGGCCGAGTCCTGGCGCTCGTGCCCGGAAGTGCTGGCGCTGGTCAACCGCGTCTGCGGCGACATCCCCCAAATGAAGGGACTGTTCGGCGAAGCCGCGCACCGCTGGGACTGGCAGGACCATTTTCCCGCCGCAAGACTGCAAAGCCCGGCCAAACGCGGCGAGGCGCGCGTCGAAGTCGTCGAAGGCAAATGGGAGGAACGCCTGACCCGCCTCGGCGATTTGTTAGGCGAGCTGGAAGTCGGCCGCCGCGCCATGACCTGCGGCGTGCTCGTCCGGAGCAACTCCAAGGTCCGCGAAATCGCCGACCACCTGCGGGCGAGCGGTTTCGACGTGATCGAGGAAGGCCAGCGCGAGCCCGCGAAGGATCATCCGGTGGGCATCGCGCTCGGGCACCTGCTCAAATGGCTGGCCGACCCCGCGGACGCCTTCGCCCGCGAAGTGGTGGAAATGTCACCGCTGTGGGCGGGCCTGACCGCACGTTTCGGCGAACACTGGCAACAAATCTGGGAGAAATTGTTAGGGCGCGCCTCCGAGATTGGATTCGCCGCGATGATCGAGGAAGTCGTGGAAAGCTGTTGGGCGGATTGGTCGGACTTTGGAAAACGCCGCGCCGGCGACGTGATCATGACGCTGGCCAATCTCGACGCGCAGGGCGCGGCGACCATTAGAGAAGCCTCGGACTGGGTGGAGCGCCTGACCGTTTCCCAGAGCCCGGGCGTGGCCGCGGTGCAGGTGATGACCATCCACAAATCCAAAGGCCTCGGCTTCGACGTGGTCGTTCTCCCGGATGTTCCGAATGACAGCGTGCCCTCGGCCCTGCATTTCGACGTCGCCGAAGGCCCCGGCTGGCTCACCGAACCCCCGCCGAAATGGGCGCGCGCGCTCTTGCCGGAAATGGCCCAAGCCGAGCAAACGTGGGGCGCCAGCCAACGCTACGAATCCTTCTGCATGTTATATGTCGCCCTCACCCGCTCCAAACGCGGACTGTATGTTTTGTTGGAACCACCCGCCGCCTCGCAGGATCTCGATAAACCGTCGCTGGCGAACTGGCTGGCGGGATCCGTGGAATCGGACGGCCAACCGGGCACGATCTATCAGTCCGGATCACCGGACTGGATCGAAAATATGGAACTGCCCGTCCAAAAAGCCGACCCCACCGAAAAGCCGGCCCTCCCCGCCGGCACCCCGCGGCGCGAGCGGACCACCCCGAGCGCGGCCAAGAAAAAAGACGCGGCGGTGGCTCATTCCCCCAGCGGCATGATCTTCGGCAACGAAGTCCACGCGGCGTTCGAACAAGTCGGCTGGGTGGACGAACAATCCCCAACCCTGCCTGCACATGAAGCAGGGACGTTGGTTGCCGAACTTTTGAAAATCCCCGGACTGCGCGGCGTTTTCGAACGCCAGGGACGCGCAATCGAACTGCTTCGCGAGCAGCCGGTCGATGCGATTCATGACGGCCAATGGCTCAGCGGGGTGATCGACCGACTGCACCTCCACCGCGATGGCGCGGGGACCGTGATCCGGGTGGAGGTGATTGATTTCAAAACCGATGCCGTCGAGGAAATCGGGCAGTTGGCCACCCGCTATGCCGCGCAGATGACCGCCTATCGTGCGGTGATGGAGCGCGCGTTCCCACAAGCGGTGGTGGATTGCATGCTCCTATCCACCAGGTGCCGCGAGTGTGCTGCCGTGTGATCTGACCGCTCCGCCTGGGACGTTTGAGATTCAAACCGTAGTGATTGTGTCGCTCCCGTCAGCCAGAGTGCCGTGGCTGACTAATCATCCAAAGCGGTGTGGCGCTATCGCTTCCCACCGCCGTCCAAGGGCCCGCGAATGCATGGACTGCGGTGGCAGAGCGCAGCGGCGACACCGCCTTGGATTCTTCACGAAGCCCAAGATGCCGGGGTTGCCCAATCATCCAAAGCGGTGTGGCGCTATCGCTTCCCACCGCAGTCCAAAAGGGGCCCTCCGCATTTTCTGGCAAATCTCGGGCTTCTATCAACATCCGATTGCCAAATCTCCCGTTGCCTGCACAGTGAAAATACAATGAGTACATCATTAAATACAACCCATACCGGCCTACAAAAATGGGTCGATGAAATGATCGCCCTCTGCACGCCCGACGCCGTCGAGTGGTGCGATGGATCGCAAGCGGAGTGGGATCGACTCACCTCGCTGATGGTGGAAAAGGGCACCTTCACCCGCCTCAACCCCGACAAGCGCCCTAACTCTTTTCTCGCCCGCTCGACGCCCTCGGACGTCGCCCGCGTCGAAGACCGGACCTTCATCTGCTCCAAGCGCCCCGACCAGGCTGGCCCCACCAATCACTGGGCAGACCCCGCCGAGATGCGGATCACCCTGAACGAAAAATTCAAAGGCTGCATGAAAGGCCGCACCCTGTATGTGATTCCTTTCTGCATGGGTCCGTTGGATTCACCGCTCGCCAAAATCGGTGTGGAGATCACCGACAGCGCCTACGTCGTGGTCAACATGAGGATCATGTGCCACATGGGCACCCATGTTCTCAAACGGCTCGAGGACGAGGCCGCCGGCGCCATCCCCAAAAAACGCGATGGCTTCGGCGAATTCATCCCCTGCCTGCATTCCGTCGGCGCACCGCTGGAACCCGGTCAAGCCGACACTTCATGGCCGTGCAACGAGGACAAATACATCGTCCATTTCCCGGCGACCCGCGAGATCATGTCCTATGGTTCGGGCTACGGCGGCAACGCCTTGTTAGGCAAAAAGTGCCTTGCCCTGCGCATCGCCTCCAACATCGCCCGCGATCACAAATGGATGGCCGAGCATATGCTCATCCTCGGCATCGAAAATCCGGAAGGTGAAAAAACCTATCTATCAGTCGCCTTCCCGTCCGCCTGCGGCAAGACCAATCTCGCCATGCTCATCCCGCCGCCGCGCTATCAGGCGGCCGGTTGGAAAACCACCATCATCGGCGACGACATCGCCTGGCTGTGGCCGCATGAAGACGGCAAGCTGCACGCCATCAATCCGGAGACCGGATACTTCGGCGTCGCTCCCGGCACCGCCTATTCCACCAACCCGCGGGCGATGGAATCCATCACCGAAAACTGCATCTTCACCAACGTCGGGCTCACCGATGACGGCGACGTCTGGTGGGAAGGCATGGATGGCGACCCGCCCGCCCACGCCATCGATTGGACCGGCCTCGACTGGACACCCGATTGCGGCCGCGTCTGCGCCCACGCCAATTCGCGCTTCACCGCACCCGCCTCGCAGTGCCCGTCGGTCGATCCCAACTGGCAGAATCCCGACGGCGTGCCCATCGACGGCATCGTCTTCGGCGGTCGCCGCGCCACCACCATGCCGCTGGTCTTCCAAGCCTTCAACTGGAGCCACGGCGTCTATCTCGGTGCCACCATGGGCTCGGAAATGACCGCCGCCGCCTTCGGCCAAATCGGCAAGGTCCGCCGCGATCCGATGGCGATGCTGCCCTTCTGCGGCTACAACATGGGAGAGTATTTCAACCATTGGCTGGAAATGCGCCGCTACCTCACCCACCTGCCACGCTTCTTCCACGTCAATTGGTTCCGCAAATCCGAGGATGGCAAATTCCTCTGGCCGGGATTCGGCGAAAACATGCGCGTCCTCGAATGGATCGTGAAACGCTGCCATGGCTCCGCCGCCGGCCACGAGACCCAGATCGGCTGGACGCCCGCATTCAGGGATTTCGACATCGCAGAACTCGACGGTTTCACCCAGGCGGATTTCGAAAAAGTCATGGCGTTCAACCGCGCCGAATGGAGGGCGGAACTGGTCAGCCAAGGAGAATTTTTCATCGACCTCTACGACCACATGCCCAAAGAACTCATCTTCCAACGCGAGCTGTTAGCCGCACGCATGGCCGGCGTGTGACCCCGCGGCCGATGTTGTCCGATCATCCCACGACCGCGCGGGCAGCAATACCCGCGCGGTTTTTTGCGAGTTGATGGTGACCACCGACCGTGAAGTTGCTATTCAGCCGGGCTACCTTTTAATAAAATATCTTAGATATTAAATATTAGCGCTTACGGTTCCCATCTGGGAGCTGTGCGGATAAATGTTTCATCGGACGGGGGCTTTGGCTTTGCGAAGAATCCAGCGTCGCCGCTAGCACATTGCCACCCCACTCCACACCTTCGCTCTTCGGTGGACTGCGATGGGAAGCGAAGCGCCACACCTCTGTGGATGATCCATCAACTCCGGCCACTTTGCCTTCGCAAAGAATCCAAAGCGGTGTCGCCGCTGCGCTCTGCCACCGCAGTCCATTCAGTGGCGGTCCTTTGGACTGCGGGGGGAAGCGAAGCGCCACACCGCTTTGGATGATTCAGCAGCACAGGCCACCTTGGCTTCGCGAAGAATCCAAAGCGGTGTCGCCGCTGCGCTCTGCCACCGCACTCCATGCATTGGCTCTTCCATGGACTGCGGGGGGAAGCGAAGCGCCACACCGCTTTGGATGATTAAG
>JBIPND010000200.1:0-6054 GCA_044374015.1 Luteolibacter sp.
CGCCGGAGCCGAGAACGGATTCGATGACGAATTCCTCGATCCGGGTTCCGGCTGGGAGGGCTTGGGTGCTGATGTTGGAAGATTCCATTGCTTTTAAAGGGTCGAGTGAGGGCTAGTCCCGTAATTCCAAATGCTGGTCCATTTGGCGATTCGCCCAAGCATCGATCGGATCGATGAATTGTCGCTGCGGAATGCGATGCTGATGTCTGGCTTGCTCGCGAAGGTGAAGTGGAGGCAGAGTTTTCGGACGATGGGAAGGTGCACCGCTGAGACTAACTGCTGATGAAACAGATTCTGAACCGGAATTCCTTTCAAGAAGCAGGACCCCTTTCCATTCTGGGGCACTTTGCCAGCGTTCCTCCTCATCCACCGCAAGCGCCTTGTCGATCGAAGACAGAAAAGCCCTCGAATACAGGGAGATCACATCAGGCCTTTGCGCCAGCGGAACGTGTGGATCCCTCCGAATACGGTCGTTTACCTTTGGTGGGGCGTCTCCGGTGATCGCCTTGCACAGCGTGCCAGCCAAGGCATAGAGATCGCTCCAAGGGCCGACATTCCCGCGACTTTGCAACTGTTCGAACGGCGTGTAGCCTGGGCTTTCAATCACGGTCATCGAGCGCTCTCCCAGGCGCTGGCGGGCGGAACCGAAGTCAATCAGCACCGGGATGCCGTCGTTGGTGATGAGAATGTTGCCGGGTTTGATGTCGCGGTGATAGATCCCGCGCTGGTGGAGGTGGTCGAGCGCCGGAAGCGTGCGTTCGAGCAAACCCCGCAGTTCCTCTTCGGCGAAGGGCTTGTTGCCGGCCCTCCGCTCGTTGATCAATTCATCCAAGGCCACGCCCTCGACAAATGGCATGACGAAGTAGGCGGTGCCGAAGGCCTCGAAGCGGCGGAGGACGGAGACGATGCCCGGATGGTGGAGCGAGGCGAGCATCTCTGCCTCGCGCGAAAAGTTCTCCATCGACCAGCGGAAGTTGTCCTCATCCTCGCGGCCGCGACCGGGGTTGACGACCAGGCTGCTGGTGTCCCGGTGGGCGAACTGGCTGGGCAGATTTTCCTTGATGACCACCTGACGGTTCAGACTCGCGTCCCGCGCCAGATAAGTGATGCCGAAGCCGCCGGAGCCGAGCACGCGCTCGATCACGAACTCTTCAAGGCGGGTGCCGGGTGGGAGTTCCTTGCCGCCGGCGGGATGGGCTTGAGATATGGAGGTGGAGTCGCTCATGATCTTATTCAGGTATGCGCGCTTTCATACTTCCTATTTTCTCAGTCGCGGACTTCTGGGCGCTTTCCTTGATCTCAGTTTGCTTTTCAACACAAGCCGTGATCTTGGCCATGATTGCATTGAACTTGTTGAGGTCTCCATCTCTCTCAAATGTGAACATTCCATCCTCAGGAATCCAATGGCTCCGCGTTGCCTCAAGGTGATCGATCAAATCATCCATATGGTCAATCACTGCAACTTCAAGATCCCACGTTTCTTTGAGACGAGGAAGGGACTTGCCAACTCCTTCTCTATAGCCTGACATCATGGCGTCATTTGATTTTTCATCTAATAAATTGTCATTCAATCGTTTTGGAAAATCCGCGAGAATGCTGCTGGCTTTTATGCGAAATCTCTGAACCGTGATGCGCACTCTGGCTAGAATGGACCTAGATTCCCTGAAGTTCGGATCCTTAGCAACTCGATTCGCATCCAGCAATGTATTGATTCCGTCTTTATCCAGCGCGGCAAGATAGTCATTCTGAAGGGCTATCATGTCGTTAAAAAATGACCGGATCAATTCTCGCATCCGCTCCATGTCATCGGTGGGAGAACTCTTCTTCTCAAAGCGAAAGTCGGTTTCTTTTGGCAGTCCATCTGGACCGGTGCCCTCAGCGAACACTTTCTGAATGTCATCTTCGAGGCCGGAAAGCGTCTTTTTTGCACTCTGCTCTTCCGCCTTGGAATATATATCACCAGCGGATGGTCTATAACTTCTGGAAACAGAATTCCCCAAAAATACTAACACCGAGATGATTACAATTCCGAGAGAATATCCGCGTGATAGGGATCCGAGGAACGGCTTTTTCAAAGCAGCTAAAAAGGCAGCAACCACAAGAGCGACAACCAAAGCAATAAAGCCTGCCCCGAAAACCATGCCTAATCCTTCGCCGAAAATCCCTGCCACGCCTCGATTTGAGTCGGCCATCCGCTCAAAAGCCGTTTCAGGTCGAATCAAGGCTCCAACAAATAAAATGCATAGTGAAGCAGTCGTAGCCCTAAGTGGCCATGATTTCCAGAATCTGCTGCCTCTTTCCGGATGCCGACGATTGGTGCCACTCATTTTTGGCTGGGAGGCATTTAATGGCACGGTAGTAGCGGGCTGCTGCGCATGAGTCGGAACCGGAGGCGAGCTATGCTGACTAACTGAAGGCGCATTGCTTGAGGCACCACCATTCAGGAACTCCCGCCATTCGGCGGCATTCTGCCAGCGCTGGCGGGGATCGACGGCCATGGAGCGATCGATGGCTTGGAGGAACCAGTCGGAAAACGAAGTGCAGCGGGAGTCGCCGACGAGGCCGGGCCAAGGATCGCCCATCATGCGGTCGGCGGCCTTGGGCGGGGTTTCGAAGGTGATCGCCTTGGCGAGGGTGGCTCCGAAGGCGTAGAGATCGCTCCACGGACCGATGTTGCCGCGGCTTTGGAGTTGTTCGAAGGGGGTGTAGCCCGCGCTTTCGATGACGGTCATGGAGCGCTCACCGCTGCTCTGGCGGGCGGAGCCAAAGTCGATCAGGACGGGGATTCCATCATTCGTGATGAGGATATTTGCCGGCTTGATGTCGCGGTGGTAGATACCACGGTCATGGAGATAACCGAGTGCGGCGAGCATTCGGTCAATCAAGCCGTGGAGTTCCTGCTCGGAGAATGGGCTATTCTTGGCTTTGCGGTCTTCGATCAGCCCGTCGAAGGGAACGCCTTCGACGAAGGGCATCACGAAGTAGGCGGTTCCATTGGCGGAAAACTGCCTCAACACGCGCACGATTCCCGGGTGATCCAAGGAGGCCAGAGTTCCCGACTCGCGCAGGAAATTCTTCATCGACCATTCGAAATCATCGACGTCGCCGCCTGTGGTGTGGCGGGGACGCACGGTACCGGTTGCGGTCTCTCGCCAGGCGAACTGGCTCGGCAGGTTTTCCTTGATGACGACCTTTCTGCCCAGACTGGTATCGCGAGCGAGGTAGGTGATGCCGAAGCCGCCGCTGCCTAGGACTCGCTCGATGATGAATTCTTCAAGGCGCGCGCCGTGTTGGAGTGCTTGGCTGTGATCTGAGTTTGAATCTGGCGCGTTCATTGTCCTTATTTATTTACCAATGTGTCTAAATACCAACCGGAACCCTACGTCCTGATTCACCTCGTCAGCATATCGGCTATTAAGACTGGCGGAACGGCACAGTGCAGACCCGTAGCGCCAAGCCCCGCCACGAATTGGCCGGAAATTGCGGTCTTGGACTTGGGATGTTCTGACGCCTACATCAAGGTCTCCCCTTACATCGTCATTACACCATTCACTCACATTTCCATGCATGTCATGCAATCCCCAGGAATTTGGCTTTTTTTTACCAACAGAATTTGTTCTATAGGCATTTAATTCATACCATGCAACTTCGTCGAGATGTGCACATGCTTCATATTCAGATGTCAGATTTTTTCTATTATTTAACGCTGTCGTCGTGCTTGCTCTGCAGGCATACTCCCATTGATCCTCAGTAGGTAGGCAGAATTTCATTCCTCCGGTTTGATGTTTATTTGCCTTTTCAAGAAATCCCTCGGATTGAGAAATTTCGATCAAACTTACCTGCTCTACGGGAAGCTTCAGATTGTCTCCCCTGAACTTACTTGGATTATTCCCCATCACTGCTTCCCACTCTGACTGTGTAACTTCATATTTTCCCATCCAGAAGCCTTTACTGATCACCACCTTGTGCTGCGTTTCCTTATAGCCGCGTCCCAATTCTCCTTCCGGGCTGCCCATCATGAACTCCCCCGGCGGGATCCAACAAAAAATCATATTCTCTCCGGGGCAGATCTCAATCATCTTCTCCTCGCCGGGCTTACTACCGATGACTTGCTTCTGGCGCGCTTGATCCATGCGCTGCCTTTCCAACTCCTGTTGTGTTCGTGCTTCCGTTTGCCGTTTGTCGGCATCCTCTTTTGTTTTGGCCTCTCGTTGCGCCGTTTCTCCAGCTTGGCGCTCCTGCTCGGCTTTCCTCGCAGCGGCAGCTTCCGCTTTATCTCTCTCTTGTTGCAGCCTAGATTCATCCGTCACCGTGACCGAGGGGTTTTCCGCTTTGTTGCCCGAGATGGTTTTCGCCAAAGCGACCAATACCAGCACGATGCAGGCCGCAACGATCCATGGTAGCGGGTTGTTCTTTTTTTCAGGGATGACGACTGACTGGACTGCTGTGAGATTTGGTGCGACCGGCTCATGCCTTGGCACGGATGCAGGCGGCAGTTGAACGACAATCGCGCTGGGCTCGGTGGACTCCCGCATCGCCGCCAGCCAATCTCCCGCATCCTGCCAGCGGTTGGCAGACTTCATGCACAGGGCGCGATCCAAACAGCGGAGAAAGGAAGATGAATAGGCCGCTTTCAATTCGGGTCGCTCCGCTAGTGGGATGAATGGGTCGTCGAAGGCCCGGTCATTGGCTTTCGGCGGCGCATCGCCAGTGAGCAGCTTGCACATGGTCCCGCCAAGGGCGTAGAGATCGCTCCACGGTCCAACGCTGCCGCGGCTTTGGAGTTGCTCGAAGGGGGTGTAGCCCGCGCTTTCGATGACGGTCATCGAGCGTTCGGAAAGACGTTGCCTTGCCGAACCAAAGTCGATCAGTGCGGGCACCCCTTCATTACTGATCAGGATGTTTCCCGGTTTGATGTCGCGATGATAAATGCCTCGGTCATGCAGGTAGGCAAGGGCATCCAGCATGCGTTCCAGCAGTCCTCGCAACTCCTGCTCTGAAAAGGGACTGTTTTTGCTGCGCCGGTCCTCGATCAGTGTGTCGAGTGCCACCCCATCGACGAAGGGCATCACGAAGTAGGCGGTGCCATTGGTTTCGAATTTGCGCAACACTCGGACGATGCCGTGATGGTCGAGCGAGGCGAGGGTTTCGGCCTCGCGCAGGAAGTTCTTCATGGACCACTCGTAGTCGTCGGCATCACCACCGCTGGAGTGGCGCGGGCGCACGGTGCCGGTGGCGGTTTCCCGCCAGGCGAACTGGGTGGGCAGGTTCTCCTTGATGACCACCTGGCGGTTGAGACTCGTGTCGCGAGCCAGATAGGTGATGCCGAAGCCACCGGTGCCGAGGACCCGCTCGATGACGAATTCATGGAGATGAGTGCCTGGTGGGAGGGCTTGAGAGTCGGGGGAGGTGGTGTCCATGACTTTGTGTAGGGAAGAGGAATCAACCGCAGATGAACGCGGATGGACGCAGATGTTGAGAGGGAAATGATGTGGCGGCGGGACGCCACCGCCACGGTCTGCCGCGAGACGCGGCAGCCACGATGGGAAGAGAGGTAAGGATCATTGGGTGATGATGATGAAGACGATCAGCAGAATGAGGGCGAGCAGGCCACCGGCGAGCCAGAGGAGGAGATCGGCGGGCTGGGTGGGTTTTGGAGTGGGAGGGTCGGAGGGGGATTGACGATTGTTGATAGCGGATTTTTGATTGCTGATTGGAAGAGGAGGCGGTGGAGGCGTCGGTTGCGGAGGTGAGAATTTGGCTGCGGCCTTTGCTTTGGGGATGGCGTTTCCCATGGCGGCACGCCATTGCGCCACGCTTTGCGGCCGGTGCTTGGGCAGCAGGCGCAGTCCATGATCGATGCCGCTGATGAGGGTGGCGGGGTAGCCGCGCGATTCCGGGAGCTGGGTGAGCGGCATAAAGGGATCGCCGGCGGGATCCTGGCGGTCCATGGCGTCGGGCAGTTTGCCGCCGGTGATGCAGCGGTAGAGCACGGCGCTGAGCTGGTAGATGTCGGTCCACGGGCCGATGGGGCCGAAGCGCTCGTTGACCTGC
>JBIPND010000010.1:0-16898 GCA_044374015.1 Luteolibacter sp.
AACCGACGGACCCTTCCATTTCCAGATCAATGAGGCGCTTGAGCTCGACGGAATATTCCATCGGGAACTCGCGGACGAGGTCGTTGATGAAGCCGTTGACGGCGAGTGACATGGCCTGGCCTTCGTTGAGGCCGCGCTGCTGCATGTAGAAGAGCATTTCGTCGGAGACCTGGCTAACAGAGGCTTCGTGCTGGGTGGCGTGTTTGTTGCCCTTGACGGTGATGGCCGGATAGGTGTCGGTACGGCTCTTGCTATTAATAAGCAATGCGTCGCATTCGGTGTTGTTTTTGCAGCCCTTGAGGTGTTTTGGGATGTGGACTTGACCGCGGTAGGTCGAGCGGCCTTCGCCGACGGAGATGGATTTTGAAACGACGTTGGAGGTCGTGTCATCGGCGGCGTGGATCATCTTCGCACCGGTGTCCTGGTGCTGGCCGGTGTTGGCAAGGGCGATGGAAATGACCTCGCCGCGGGCACGTTTGCCCTTCATGATGACGCCGGGGTATTTCATGGTTAGACGCGAGCCGATGTTGCAATCGATCCAGCGCACTTCGGCGTCTTCCATCGCGATGCCGCGCTTGGTGACGAGGTTGAAAACGTTGCTGCTCCAGTTTTGCACGGTGACGTATTGGATCTTCGCGCCCTTGAGCGCGACGAGTTCGACAACGGCGGAGTGGAGGGTGGCGGTCTCGAATTTGGGTGCGGTGCAGCCTTCCATATACATCAGCTCGGCACCCTCGTCGGCGATGATAAGCGTGCGCTCGAACTGTCCGAAGTTTTCCGAGTTGATGCGGAAGTATGCCTGCAACGGCTGCTTCAGCTTTACGCCTTTCGGGATGTAGATGAATGATCCGCCGGAGAATACCGCGGAGTTGAGGGCGGAGAATTTGTTATCGCCGGTCGGGATGACTTTGCCAAACCACGGACGAAAGATTGCCTCGTGCTCTTTCAAGCCTTCGGTCGAGTTGCAGAAAATGACGCCTTGTTTGGTGAGCTCTTCCTTGACGTTGGAGTAAGCGGCTTCCGAGTCGAACTGGGCTTCCACGCCGGCAAGGAACGCGCGTTCTTGCTGGGGAATGCCAAGGCGCTCGAAAGTTTCCAAAACGTCGGCTGGCACGTCGTCCCACGAGCGTTTGGGTTTCTCACCATCAGATAGATAATAGCGGATGACGTCGAAATCGATGCTTTCCAAATCCTTGGTCGCCCAGTTGGTGGGCATCGGTTTGTCCAGGAAGGTCTTGAGCGCCTTGTGGCGGAACTCGCGCACCCAGTCTGGATCGTTTTTGACGTTGGAGATGTAATCGACGGTCGCGGAAGTGAGTCCACGACCGGCGTCGAATTTGTTGCGTTCCGGGAAGGTGAAATCGCCCTTGGTGCGGTCGATGTCGATCGCTTGGTGCGTTTCCTCGTCGAGGAGTGCGGAGGTGGATTCTTGGTAGGACATGGGGATTTAAATTTGAATTTGAAATTCTGAGTTGTTCAGGCGAGGGCGGGTTCCTTGAGGAACTCGTAGCCGTCCTTTTCAAGCTCGTGGGCGAGTTCGGGGCCGCCGGAGCGGACAATGCGGCCCTCGGCCATGACGTGGACATAGTCCGGTTTGATATAGTCGAGCAGTCGCTGATAGTGGGTGATCAGCAGGAAGCCGCGGTCGGGCGAGCGCATGGCATTGACGCCTTTCGCGACGATTTTCAGTGCGTCGATGTCGAGCCCGGAGTCGGTTTCGTCGAGGATGCAGTATTCCGGCTCGAGCATCATCAATTGGAGGATTTCGTTACGCTTTTTCTCGCCGCCGGAAAAACCTTCGTTCACCGCGCGGGCGGTGAATTTCCGGTCCATTTCAAGCAGGTCCATTTTTGAATAGAGCTTCTTGTAATAAGCGACCGCGTCGATGTCCTGGCCTTTCGGCAGGCGCGCCTGGAGCGCGGCGCGGATGAAGTTGGCGTTGGAGACGCCGGGGACTTCCGATGGATATTGGAAGGCGAGGAAAACACCGCCGCGTGAGCGCTCGTCAGTCGATTTGTCGAGGATTTCCACGCCGTCCTGAGTGACGGAGCCGGCGGTGACCATGTAGCTTTCGTGGCCGGCGATGACTTTCGAGAGTGTCGATTTCCCGGATCCGTTAGGTCCCATGATGGCGTGGACTTCGCCCTTGGGAATGTCGAGGTTGACGCCTTTGAGGATTTCGGTGCCGTTTTCGAGAGTGGCGTGGAGGTCTTGGATATGTAGGCTCATGTTAGAAAGAGATCGGGGATGGAAGATTAGCGGGTGACGAGTTTCCCGCGAAGGGTGATTTCCACGTCGTCGATGACGGCACCGGGAGGAAGGTTGAGGACATCGGCGAGATTGACCCCGGGTTTGAAATCGACGTCATGGATCACGCCGGTGGTGGCGTCGTGGAAATGGCCGTGCTCGTTGAGATTTGGGCAGTAGCGGGAGGAC
The DNA here is from genome assembly GCA_044374015.1 of Luteolibacter sp. GTDB lineage: Bacteria > Verrucomicrobiota > Verrucomicrobiia > Verrucomicrobiales > Akkermansiaceae > Luteolibacter. The sequence continues at coordinate 2,437 of JBIPND010000010.1, forward strand.
TCGCGGTCGAAATTCACCTGGCGGATGATGCCGTGTTGGACCAACGCTTCGAGGCAGTTGTAAACGGTCGCCAGCGAAATGTGCGGCAGACGGTCTTTCACCCGCATGAAGACGTCATTGGCGGTCGGGTGGTTCCTTTCCTGCATCAGAGTCCGATAAACCTCCTGCCGCTGGCGGGTCATGCGCAGCCCCGAAATTTCATCAGGGATTTCGAATTCGGCGGGGTGTTCTCGGGTTTTGCTGAGCATTTCGACGGCAAACTAGCCCCAGTCTGATCGATATCAAGAACTATTCCAATTATTATTCCATGAAATCTGAGGTGTTCCAGCCGTCAGGACCGCAAGTTGTCACCGAATCGACACCGCGCTGATCCGCCCGCCGACAGGGCGCAAGCGGGGTCACTGGGTTTGGTTCCACAAGTAAAGCCAGCGCTCGGAGACCACCTTGCCGGATTCATCCTGAAGCTCGCAAGTCAGGTCCATCTGGGCGAGACCGGCCGGGGGCTTGCAGACAAAAAAGGCGCGCAACACCTGGGGCATGTGGAGCTTGTCGCTGCGCCCGAGGCCTCCCGGTACGTCGTCCACGTTGGGCATGCTGATGTCGGTTAGTCCGACGTGGATGAGCTCCACCGATTGCTGGTTGATGGTGACGACCGGCTTGAATTTTGAAATATCATCCCACTTCGGATCGCCGACCTTGGGTTGGGGCTGAAGTGGCTTCGCGAAATCGATGGCCATCAGCACCTCGTCCGGCTTCTGCACCGGAGTGCCCGCGCGAGTGGCGCGGACGGTGAAAATTCCGGACGGCGCAGGGTCGCGCATCCAGCGCAGGCGGTAGTGGAAACGCACGGTTTTTCCAACTTCGGGGGTCGGCTGCGGCTCCCACAGCAGGATCACGTTGTCGTCGGTCTCGTCCTTGGTCGGCATTTCTATCAGGTGGAGTTTCCCCAGGTCGAAGCCCTCGACTGGCTCGACCCGCACGCTCGGGCGATTGTGATAGAGCGCCTCCGGATCCTGATAGGAGGCGAACGAACGGTCGCGCTGCAAGAGCGACCAGGAGCGTGGATTTTCCAGCGTGAAAACGCAGTGGCGAAACTGGTCCTTGGTGGTTTCCAGCGGGCGGTAGTGGAGATTTCCACTACCGAGTTCCATCAGTAGTCCATCGCTGTCATGCACTTCCGGGCGGAAATCATATGGGCGCGGATGGGTCCCCTCGCCGAACCAAAACATGCTGGAAAACGGCGCGATCCCGAGCTGTTTCACCGGGCGGCGCAGCGTGATTTCAGCCACCACATCGACGACGGTTTCCGGCCCCGGGGTGATGGTGAACTGATAGGCACCGGCGACGCTCTCGCCGGTGAGCAGCGCGCTGACCTTGAGGGTTTTCGAATCCTTCTCCGGTTTTTCCAGATAGAACTCGGAGAAATCCGGGAACTCCTCACCCACGCCCGGCAGCCCGCTGTTGATCGACAAGCCGCGCGCGGAAAGCCCGTAAGGCGCATCCTTCGGAATCGCCCGGAAATAACTCGCGCCCATGAATACCAGGAACTCGTCCATATAATCCGCCGTGTTCAAGTGGGTGCGCGCCCGCCACCCGGCGTATCCTTGTGGCGACGGAGTCCCGGCGGGAATCTTCTGTTTGCCGTAGTTGAAGAGGCCTTGGTTGAAATCAAGCGCTTCCGATTTCCCGTCCGTGACTTCGTGGATCGTCACCATTTTCTTCGCGGTCCATCCCGGGTGAAAAAAATCGACGGAAAACGTCCCGTTTTCCGTCGCCCACAGCCCGGCCTCCATCTCGAAGCGGATGTCGCGGTGTTGATCGTAAGTCAGGTTCTTCCAAAAATCCGCGAGCTCCAGCTTCGGGGCCGAATAGGGTGCCGCCGCCATCTCGCGAGCCTTGGCACATAGCGCGTCGAACGAAAAATCCTCCGCGGCAGTGAGGCCAGGCCAACAGGCAAGGAGCGCGCCTCCGACGAGAGTGATGGAACGATAGGAATGCATGCCGCAGCCTTGGCAGACATCCGCTCGCTTGGCAATAGCGGCACGGATGCCGACCCAATCAAGCGGCGTGCCCGGCAAGTGGCACGGGGAAACGCCGTCGCGCGTTTGCGATGGACGATCAATTGACGCTTCTCACCGTTCACGACATGGCGCGGCGATGGCAAGATGGCCGGGGCTGACGAATCATCCAAAGCGGTGTGGCGCTTCGCTTCCCACGAGATGCGTGCAATTGCGGGACGTTTTTCAGAGCCGTTCCCGGTGGTTGACCCCGTGGGAAGCCATTGCTAGCTTCCGCGCCCCGTCATGAGCGCTGCCCCGAATTACAAAGACACCCTGACCCTTCCGCAAACCACTTTCCCGATGCGCGGGGATCTGGTGCAGAACGAACCCGCCCGCCTCGCGAAGTGGGAAAACGACGGGCTTTATGAAAAAATTCTCGCCCGCCGCCGCGCGCAGAACGCCCCGCAATTCATTCTCCATGACGGCCCGCCGTTTGCGAATGGCGACGTCCATATGGGCACGGCGCTCAACAAGCTGCTCAAGGATCTGGTGGTGAAATCGAAGACGATGGCCGGATTTGCCGCGCCGTTCGTCCCGGGTTGGGACTGCCACGGGCTGCCGATCGAGTTCAAGGTGGTCAAGGAAGCCGCCGGTCTGGAGCCTGCGGAAATCCGCCGCCGCTGCACCGAGTTCGCCATGAAATACATCGATATCCAGCGCGGTTCGTTCCGCCGGCTCGGGGTGTTCGGCGATTGGAACAGTCCGTACCTGACGATGGATCCCGGCTACGAGGCGAGCATCCTGCGGGTCTTCGCCAAGCTCGTGGAAAGCGGCAATATCTATCAGGCGAAAAAACCGGTGCAGTGGTCCTACGGCGCGCAAACCGCGCTCGCCGAGGCCGAAGTCGAATACGCCGACAAGGAAAGCCCGGCAATTTTCGTCAAGTTTCCACTGGTCTCGGGAGAGCTCGCGGGCCAGGCCAGCATGGTCATCTGGACCACCACGCCGTGGACGCTCCCGGCCAACCTCGGCATCGCGCTGCACCCGGAATTCAACTACGTCGTCGGAAAATTCATCAAGGACGACGTGGTCGAAACGTTCATCATTGTTCGCGAACTGATGGGTGCTTTCACCGAAAAAACCGGTTACGCGCTCGCGGAAACCATCCAGGAAAGCAAGGGCAAGGAATTCGAAGGCTTCGAAGCCGGACACCCGTTTCTTGACCGGACCTCGAAGCTCATCCTCGCCAATTTCGTCACCACCGAGACCGGCACCGGCGCGGTGCACATCGCTCCCGGGCACGGCTCGGACGACTACGTGGCCGGCCAACAGAACGGCCTCGCGGTGCTTTCCCCGGTCGATAACGAAGGGAAATTCACCGAAGAAGTCGGCCTCGCGGAACTCGTCGGCATGCATGTTTTCAAATCGAACGCCCGCATCATCGAGATCCTCGCGGACAGCGGCCATTTGCTCGGCCAGGAAGTTTACAAACATTCCTATCCGCATTGCTGGCGCTCGAAAACGCCGATCATCTTTCGCGCGGTCGAGCAGTTTTTCATCTCGCTCGATACGTTGCGCGGCCAGGCGCTAACAGAGATCGACAAGGTCGAGTGGCTGCCCGCCTGGGGCCGCAACCGGATCTACGGCACCGTCGAAAGCCGCCCGGATTGGTGCATCTCGCGCCAACGGACGTGGGGCGTGCCGCTGCCGGTTTTCTTCAGTGAGAGTGGCGAGGTGATCATCTCGTCCGAACTTGCCCTCAAGGTCGCCGACCTCGTCGAAAAGGAAGGCACCAATGTCTGGTTTGAAAAATCCGACGCCGAGCTCGCCACCTTGTTAGGCCTGCCCGCCGGCGTGAAAAAATGCCGCGACACGCTCGATGTGTGGATTGATTCCGGTTGCTCGCACGCCGCCGTGCTCGACGCGCATCCGCAACTCCACTGCCCGGCCGATCTCTATCTGGAAGCCACCGACCAACACCGCGGCTGGTTTCAAAGCTCGCTGATGCTCAGCACCGGCTACCGCGGCCACGCGCCTTACAAGACGGTGATGACCCACGGCTTCGTGGTCGATAAGGACAAGAAAAAGCTCGCCAAGTCCGACGCCGGGAAAGCCGGGAAACCAACCGACGCCGCCTATTTCTACAACCAATACGGTGCCGACATCGTGCGGCTGTGGGTGTCCTCCGTGGACTGGCAGAATGAAGTTCCCTTCGGCGAGGACCTCTTCAAACAAGTCGCCGAACCCTACCGCCGCCTGCGCAACACGCTGCGGATTCTGTTGGGAAATCTGGATGGCTTCAAGGGGCGTGGGCATCTTGCCCACGAGTACACGCTGCTCGACAAATGGATCCTCGAACGCCTCCACGCCGTCACCGCCGAGTGCCTTACCGCCTACGAGACCTACGAATTCCGCAAGGTTTTCAACTCCCTCAACAACTTCTGCACCCACGATCTATCCGCCATCTACATCGATGCGACCAAGGACCGCATGTATTGCGACGCCGCGGATTCCCCGCGCCGCGCAGCTTCCCAGGCGGCGATGCATGAAATTTTCACCAGCATCGCCAAGCTGCTGGCACCGATCCTCGCGTTCACCGCCGACGAGGCGTGGGAGCATGCGGCTTTCACCAGCGGCACCATCCACGAGCAGGATTTCCCCGAGCCGAATCCCGCGTTCGCGCCCGGCGAGGCGAGCAAGCAGGTGGCCCGGCTGTTTGAAATCAAGTATGCCATCCAGACCGCCATCGAAGGCCGCATCCAGGTGAAAGAATTCACCCGCAACAACGAGGCGGACGTCGCGCTAACGATTCCTGCCGGCGACGCCACCTTGTTAGAAATACTCAACGACCGCGACTTCGCCACCGAGTTCTTCATCATTGCCGGGCTCACCGCCAGCGTGGGTGAGGAGCTCGCCGCGACGGCCCGCAAGACGGAGTTGCCGCTGTGCCCGCGTTGCCGCAAGCATGAGCCGCTGGTGGAGAGCGGGCTTTGCGGCCGGTGTGCGGATGTTATTGGTTAAAGGTTATTCGTTAAAAGGGAAAGGCCGGCACCCATTCTCTTCCCCAATAACCTATAACCTATAACCACTAACCACGAACACTACTGATCTCCATGACCTTTCCCAAGCTGCTGCTCTTCCTAACACTCCCGCTCTACGTGCTCGACCAGATCACGAAGTTCTGGACGATCGCGAAATTTCCGCCGCCTTGGGATGCTCCGGGCGCGAATATCGCGGTGATTGAAGATGTGTTCCATTTGGTGCGCGTCCACAACCAGGGCGTGGCCTTCGGATTCGGCAACGGCACCTCGTGGGCACCGGTGGTGTTTCTGATCGTGCCGATCCTGGCTTTGACGATGATCCGGATTTTTTGGAAAAAAGGCGTGTTCCTTCATCCGCTCTCGCAGCTCGCGGTGGCCTTGTTGTTGTGCGGGATCTTCGGCAATCTAACCGACCGCCTGGTCCAGGGATTCCTGCTCACGGAGTTGGCGGAGGCGGGATTCTGGCAGCGGCTGTCCGGCGGTTACGTGGTCGATTTCGTCGCGATCAAGCTGCCGCTTTACGATAAGATCGTGCCCAGCAGCGGCGGTTGGTGGCCGGCGTTCAACGTCGCGGACTCCTGCATTTTCATCGCCGCGTTCATGCTGTTCATCGGCGGAATCCGCGACGAGCAGCTCGCCAAACAGAAGCCATAGAGACCGGTTTTTTCAAAAATCTTCCTTTCGGATTTCCCGACAATCGGGCGGTGAACTACTAAATATGCCGTAGTTTTTGGGTTGACGCTACAAGATGTGTAATTACGATTTCACACGTTGTTCCCCATACCATTTCATGCGTTGCGTCCAATGCGGTTCTCTCAAAGACAAAGTCCTCGACTCGAGATCATCGAAAGATGGCACCTCGATTCGTCGTCGTCGCGAATGTTTGAAATGCACCTATCGTTATACCACCTACGAGCAGATCGAGCGCACCGAGCTGCGGGTGGTGAAGCGCGACGGGACCCGCGAGGCGCTCAACCGCGAAAAGCTGATGAGCGGCCTGATCAAGGCGTGCGAGAAACGGCCGGTGCCGATGGATCGTCTGGACCGCGCGGTGGAGGAGATCCTAACAGACTTGCACAAGGACCACGTCAGCGAGGTGCCGTCCGCGATCATCGGCGGCAAGGTGATGGACAAGCTCCATCAGATCGATCCGGTGGCCTACGTCCGCTACGTTTCGGTTTATCGCCAGTTCGAGGACGTGAACGAATTCATCGCGGAAATCCAGTCGCTTTCCCGCCGCGCCGCGCGCGATCCGTTCCAGCGGCGCTTGTTTAAAGACTGACGCATTTTCACCCTGACTCCCCCCAACCACCCACCCCTTTTTTTGACTTCCCCCTTTTCAGACGCCACTCCGTGATCTCCCTCATCGGCAATCGCCCCGCGCTTCAGGTCGGCCGCTATCAGGTGATCGATTACGACACCGCGTGGCTGGATGACGCGTTGTCGCGGGCGGCGCGGGCAGCGGATCATGAGGATTTTCCGTTCGTCGAGGACATCCGCTGCGGCGTGGTCCGGTATCTGGAAACGAAGTGCGACCTCAAGCTGCTGCACCTCGGGGATTTGTTTGACCGGATCCGCAAGATGCTGGTGAAGATTGGCTGCGAGCGGATTGCGGAAAAACTCGAGCCGCTGGCACCGCCGGTGACGGTGTCGCTGGTGCGCGCGGCGATGGAAGCGGGCAACGGTTTTGAACTCGCGTTTTTCGAAACCCTGCGCAGCGAACTCGGCGGTCTGCGGGCTGCCGGGGCCGAGGTGATCCGCTTCACCGGGTTGCGCGAAAGTGCGCTGATCCTCCGCGGCCGTTCGAAGTGGAACAAGCGCTGCGACAGTCTGCTATCCGAGATCGAGGGCTTTCTCAAGGCCTGGGAGCGGGAGCCCATGGTCGAGGGTTGCCCGAATTCCGAGTCCGTCAAAGTCGGGCATTGATCGCACCCGTTTCCCCCGAGACTTGACCCCGCCGCCGTGGCGTGCATCTTCCGCCTCCGATGATTTCCGTTCAGTCCCTTCGAGTTGAATATGGCCCGCGCGTGCTGTTCAACGATCTTGCCTTCTCCGTTCAGCCGCGTGAGCGCATCGCTTTCGCCGGGCACAACGGTGCCGGCAAGTCCACGCTCATGAAATGCGTGGCCGGCATCGTCCGGCCCACCGCCGGGCAGATCAGCGCGCCGAAGGGCACCCGGATCGGCTATTTGCCGCAGGAGGGCATCCACGTCAGGGGCCGCACGTTGTGGCAGGAAACGGAATCGGCGTTTGGCGAAACGATGGCGCTCAGCGAAAAAATCGACCGGCTGTCCAACGAACTGGTGAAACTGGATCCGCGGTCGTCGCCGTATGGAGATTTGTTAGAGGAGATCGGCGAGTTGGAGCTGCAACTGGATGCAATGGACCCGGCGCGGATGAAGCCGCGGATCGAGTCCGTGCTCAAGGGGCTGGGTTTTCAAACCAAGGACTTCACGCGCGATTGCTCGGAGTTTTCCGGCGGTTGGCAAATGCGGATCGCGATGGCGAAATTGTTCCTGCAGGAGCCCGAAGTGCTGCTGCTCGACGAACCGACCAACCACTTGGACATCGGCACGCAGATTTGGGTCGAGCAGTATTTGGTCAACTACCCCGGCGCGATCCTGCTGATTTCGCATGACCGGGCTTTGTTAGACACGCTTTGCACCCGCACCATCGCCTTCTCCAATGGCCGGGCCGAGGAGTATGCGGGAAATTTTTCTTACTTCGAGCGCGAGTCGGTCCTGCGCAAGGAAATCCAGCTCAAGCAATACGAAGCCCAGCAGCGCGAAATCGGCGAAATCCAGCGTTTCATCGACCGCTTCCGGGCGTCGGCCAACAAGGCCACGCTGGTCCAGTCGCGGATCAAGATGCTGGCGAAAATCGAGCGCATCCCCCAACCGGAGCGCGATGATGCGGTGATGAATTTCAAATTCCCGCCGCCACCGAATTCCGGCCACACGGTGGCCAAACTGGAAGGCGTGGCAAAAAGCTACGGCCCGATCAACATTTTCAACGGCTTCGATTTCGAAATCAACAAGGGCGAAAAGTTCGCCATCGTCGGCCCTAACGGTGCGGGCAAATCGACCTTCTGCCGCCTGATCACCGGCCAGGAGGAGCCCGACGCCGGCGCCCACTCGTTCGGGCACAAGGTTGCCACCTCGTTCTTCTCACAAAACCACGCGGACGAACTCGATCCGGAAAAAACCGTGCTCGAAACCGTCGAGGAGGCAGCCTCGCGCGAGGCCATGCCGCATGCGCGAAATTTGTTAGGGTGCTTCCTGTTCCGTGGCGATGACGTTTTCAAGAAGGTCGGCGTGCTATCCGGTGGCGAGCGTTCGCGCGTCGCCCTCGTCTGCATGCTGCTGCGCCCGGCCAATTTCCTGATCCTCGACGAGCCGACCAACCACTTGGACATGCAGTCGCAGGACGTGCTCCAGCGGGCGCTCATCGACTACCCCGGCAGCGTGATGATCGTTTCCCACAACCGTCAATTCCTCGACCAGCTCGTCACCAAGACGCTCGAATTCCGCCCCGGCGAACAACCGACGCTTTACGCCGGAAACATCACCTATTACCTCGAAAAATCCGCCGAGGATGAGGCGGTGAAAAAAGGCATTCCGAAACTCGCCTCGCTGGGTCCCGCCGCTGCCACCAGCGGTTCGTCCCGCCAGTCGGTTCCCGGCGTCAACCGCAAGGAACAGCGCCGCCTCGAAGCCGAGCAGCGTGAAATCCGCTCCAAGGTCCTCAAGCCGTTAGAAACCGAATTCACCGCGCTCGAAGCCAAGATCGCCGAGCTGGAAGCGGCGCAGGCCACGCTCACCCAGCAGCTTTCCAGCGAGCAGGTGAGCGACAATCCCGGAAAACTCCGCGAAGTCACCAACGCCGTGGAGAAAGTCGCGAAATCGTTGGAAGTCAGCTACTCCCGCTGGGGCGCGCTGTCCGAAGAGATCGAGCGCCTGCGGACCAAGCACGGGATCGAAGCGTGAGGCGAACAGCTGCGGAGTTAGCAGCTGCTTCCGAAATTCAGTTTGGCGAGCAACTCCCGGACGCCGAGCTGGTGGTGCGCGGGGGATTTTCATCTCTAACCATGGGCGACGCCCTGATCTTTATACCGATCCTCGCTCTTCGTCCCCACGGGACGGATCATCGCAGCCCGGCACCCAGTGCCGGGTCGGGATTCCTGGGAATCCGCGCGTCCTGTAGGGACGCCTCATGCGGGAGAGACGCCAATGCCCGAAGCCGTCTTCGCCAACCCCCGTCGCCGCCCCTTGCATGAACTGTCGTTACAGGACGGAATCCATGCCATGGCAGCAGCCCGGCACTGCGTGCCGGGCTGGGATGAAAGGTCCCGTTGGGACCGGGGATTCCTCCGAGGAGGCGAGATATGTGTACAAAGCCCAGGGTTTCAACCCACCGAACACGCCGCCCCCGATCGACCGCGTCGCGGCGCGACTTTTGAAATCGGGTGCCGTGCCACGCGATGCCTCCGGTTCAACCGTCGCATCGCGACGGGATTATTCGGGGCCGTCGGTCCCGTGGCTTGAAACCCCACGGCTACCTTCACTGGGTCGCCCCGCGACCAAGAGCCGGAGTTAGTTGGATTTCCTCTGGGACGAAATAATCTCCAGACACCTTTAAGTCACTGGGCGGAAGTCGGCGTGGCCGGCGAGTTCGGGCCGGCTGAAGCCAGCGCTCCTTGCTGGGTTATTTCGGGGCCCTGTCGCTAAACTTAGAGGTTGCAGTCACTATCAGAACGACCGAAACTTATAAAATATTTAAGATATTAGATATTAGATATTAGATATTAGATATTAGATATTAGATATTAGATATTTAATCTGCTGATTGATCTGCTGATCTGCTGATTTGCTGATTTGCTGATTTGTTGATTTGTCCGCTGATTTGTCCGCTGATTGGTCCGCTGATTGGTTCTCTGGTAGATCAGTGGGCTTGCGGATGAACCTGCCAGCGGGTCTTCAGGCTTTCAGGTGCGGTTTTTGAATCGGGACCCAGCACGAAAAGCGCGGTGGCCCAGGAGGATGCGGTGGCGCAGTCACCGGCGATGACGGTGACAGATGACGGCGGACGGATGACGGGCAGCCCGGTTTCGGGGTCGATGATGTGGCTTTGGATGCCCTCGTCTGTTAGGCGGAACTGGCGGTAGTTGCCGCTGGTGGCGATGGCTTGATTCCGGAGGGTGATGGTTTCCGCGATGGCGACGCCCGCGGGATCCGGGCGCTCGATGGCGACTGGCCAACCGCCTTCGCCGGCGAGCGCCTCGCCTGCTAGATTGAAGATGAAATCATGGACTCCCAGTTCGCGCAGCCGCTCGCCGACGCGGTCCACGGCGAAGCCTTTGCCGATGGATGATAGATCGACGCCGGTTCCCGCCGGGCCGAAGCCGGCGGCGTGGACCTTTTCGAGGAGGTGGTGGTCGAACGCGCCGCCGCTGGCGGATTTGATCTGCTCGGCGGCGGTTAGGACGCGGGTGAGATCGGGCGTGGGCGGTTCGCCGCGGTTGAAGCGGGAGAGGTCGGACTGCGCGCGCCATTGACTGAGCACTTGTTCCCAGTGTTCGAGGACGGTGGACACCTCGTTTTGCAGGTGGTCCGGCATGGCCGTGCCGCCGCGCCAGGCGAGGGACCAGTCGCAGCCCATCGCGGAGCCGCGCAGTTCGCGCGGCGGGGATGCGGGTGCGGAGCGGCGGACGACGATGGCTAACAGCACCGCGCAACCGAGGACGATGAGCGCGCGTTTCATCGGGACAGGACAAAGCCTCCGGCGAGCGCCACGAGCACCAGGGCGGCGGTGTCCTTGCCGGACCAGCGGCCGGGCGAGCTTGTTAGGAATTTGAGCAAGGCTCCTGTCGGGCAGCCGTAATGGCAATATCCCTGCGGCAGGAAAACCGCGGCGAGCAGGCCTGCGCTGAAGATCACGGCGGGCAGCAGCGCCTGGAATCCGCTGCTCCAACTTTCGAACGGCTCGAGGTGCGAAAACGGGAAAACCAGCGGGGAAAAGGCGATCGCCCAGATGGCCAGCAAGGTGAGCCAGGGCACCCGCCGCATCAGGTGATGCAGCTTGGGCGGCAGGGCGAAGCGCTTTTTCACGAGGTGGCCGAGCAGCGTCTGCGCCGCGCCGTGCGGGCAGATCCGGTTGCAGTAGATGTTCTTGCCGGTGTAGGCGGGGACGACCAGCGCCACCAATGTTAGAGCGAGCAACGGCAGCAGCGCGCGGGCGTTCAGGCCGTTGCGCGACCAGCCGATCAGCTGGTCCTGGCTGACCATCCAGCCGAGCGTGATGCCGGCGGCGACGGATAGAATGGCGAAGGCGAAGCGGACGCGCGGGCGATTCCCCCATTTGGCCAGGCCGACCACCACGCCGAGGGCGATCCATGAGAGTGCGATGGCGTTTTTCCACGGGAAACCGGCGGCGGCCTGGGCGGTTTGGTGGCGGCGCAGCATTTCGCCGACGCTGGTGGTCACCGCGTCGGCGGTGACGCTGGCTCCGCTGACGACCAGGGGCGGATCTGATTCTGATAGACCGGCGGTGGTTTGTCCTGCGAAGCCGTCGGCGAATTTGAGTTCGTCCGCCACGTCGCCGGCGTAGGGTTGGTTGTCGCGGCTGCCTAGCAGACTAACACCGAGAATGGTCGCGCCGGCGCGATCGAGGCAGACGATGACATCGGAGGTGCCGTTGAAACCGCGGGCGGAGACTCCCATGCGGCTGCTTCTCAGCACCGTGCCGAGATTTTCAGCGTTTCCAAAAATCTGATAGGTGCCACTCACCGGTAGCGCTTCGATGCGGGTGATGGCGGGAAACCAGCGCTTCAGCTGGGCGGTGGTGAGTTCGGCGGGAAACCATTGTTCCATGCCGGCCGCGCCGAAGCGGGCGGCGATGCCGCGGGCCATCGCTTCGCTGGTGAGGCTGGCACCGGTGACGATGCGGGTGGCGGGCGCGGCCCCCAGTCCGGCTTCCGGGCGGCCGTTCCATTGGTTCCAAAAGCCGCGGTCGTCTTGAATTTTTGCGACATGTCCGGCGGTGTCGGCGCTGCGCAGCAGGCTAACCGCCTTCACCTTGCGGGCGGTGTCGAAGATCACCAGCAACTCGGAAGGGCCGGAGTAGCCTTCGATTTTTTCCGCTTGCGGGTAGGTGGTGGTGGCCCAGCCGAGAGTTTCGCCATGTGAGTCGAGCAGCGGAAACAGGCCATCGACGGCCTCGCCGAGGGAGACAGCGGCGGGCATTTGGTTGCGCGATTCTGCCAGGATGCGCCCGGGATCCGGGGCGAGGGTGGTTTCCGGCACGGCGTGCAGGCAGGCAAAGGCGGCGACGAGCACTCCGAGACGGAAGGTGCCCATCGCGGCGCGCTGCCAGCGGCGCTGGCCCTCAGGGCTGGGCGGACGGTTGGTTGAGGGACTTGCGCAACTCATCGGCGTTTTCGAAACGAGTCTTGCCGGGCAGTTTCCAGAGCGTCTTCGCGGCGTCGAGATGCTTGGTGTAAATCTCGCGCGGCGTGGCATCCTCGGCGACGCAGAGGGCGGCGGCGCGGCCGATGGTGACGCCCATCATGCCGATGGTTTTCATGACCCGGATGGTGCCGAGCGCCTTGCGTTCGACGCTGATGTTGCGGCCGGCCATGAACAAGTTAGGGATGTTGCGCGAATAAAAAGTGCGATAGGGAATCGGATAGCCGACCGAACGATCGACACCCTTGCCATGAACCGCGCGGGCGATGAACGGATGCTCCGGCAGCGCTTTGACGTATTCCTCCTGCGGGTAGTGCAGGTCGATGCTCCAGGTCGTGCGCACCACGGCGTCGGGAAATTCCTTTTTCGAAATGATATCATCGCCGGTGAGAATCACATCGCCTAACAACTGTTGGGTTTCACGGGTGCCGCCGATGTAGGCAAGCCAGGAAAGTTGCGCTTTGGCGTGGCCGTCGGGGTCGCGTTCGGCGTGGGCCTTGCGGTTTTTGAGCGCGTTCCATGCGCTGAATGAGGCGACGAGATTCCAGTCGCGGGTGATTTCCAGATCACTGACCGGGTGTTTGTCGAAGCCGCTCTCCCAGAACCACTCGGCGTGGCCGCGGCGCGGATAGGGGAAGCTCTTGGTGTCGAAGGCAAGCATCCACGGGCGTTCGGCGAATTCGACCGGGCCGGCGGTGTTTTCCCACATCCACATGTTGCTCATGCCCATGCGGCCTTTGTCGGTCATGGTGAGATCCGCGCCGGCCCATTGGCCGATGAAGCCATGGCCGGTGCAATCGGCGAACAAGCGGCCGTTGAAGCGCTTGATCTTGCCGGTGGTGGCTTCGAGGGCTTTCACGGTGGCGATCGCGCCGTCTTTCATTTCCAACCCGTAAACATGGTGGCCGAGGAACAGGCTGATGTTCTTCTCGGCGCGGACGACTTGCTCTTTTTTGTCATCCACAAATTCTTCGGCGGGTGCGGGCGAGGCTTTCGCCTGGTCCTCGATCTCGCGGATGATCTCGTCGATCGGGTATTCGCTTGGAGGGTATTCGCCTTTTGCCCAGACCCGGATTTCGGAGGAGCCGTTGCCGCCGAGCACGTCGCGGTTTTGAATCAGTGCGACCTTGATGCCCATCCGCGCGGCGGAAATGGCGGTGCCGAGTCCGCCGTAACCGCCGCCGATGACGACCAGATCGAAATCGCCGGCTGGCTCGACTTCGCTGGGCGCGCCCGCGATGTTCCAAGCGGTCCTTTCCTCCAAACTGCCCACGACCGGAGGCGTGAAGGCCGGATCGCTGCTGAAAAGCACCGCATCGACGCGGCCGTCAAAGCCGGTTAGATCGTGGAGCGCGAGTGTCGCTTTGCCGGCCTTGAGGGCGGTTTCGCCGGCGAGCTGCCAGGTCCATGCCGTGTCGTTTTTGCCGAGTTCGGCGCCGATTTTTTGGCCGTTCACCGAGAGCGTGAAGACCCCGGCGCTGTCCGGGCGGCCGAGGCGTTGGGTCCAGTCGAGGGTGCGCGCCCAGACGCGGTAGGTGCCATCGGCGGGCACGGTGATTTCCGTTTTTGCGTCCGCGACCGGTTTGCCGAGACCGTGGGCGATCAGATAGGGGGAGCCCATCGATTCGATAAACTGGGTGTCCACGCCCCAGCCGCCTTTGTCGGAAAAGCGCTCGGCCTCGACGAGGAAACTGGCGGCATGGACGGGCAGGGTGGCGGATAGCAGCAGCAGGGAGGGCAAGAGGGTTTTCATGGTGGAAAAAGAGCCGAATCCAGCCCGGGCGAATACCTCAATTCGCGGCGAGTCCTTTCATTCAGGCGAAAACGCTCGCCAGTTCTTCCGGCTCCAGGATCCGCCATTCGCCTTCTTCGAGGTCGTCGGGCAGTTGCAGGCCGCCGATGGAAATCCGCTTGAGGTCGAGCACGTGGTTTCCGGCGGCGGCGAACATCCGGCGGAC
>JBIPND010000201.1:0-6028 GCA_044374015.1 Luteolibacter sp.
AGCAAGCCAGGGCCCCATGACACGCCTGAGACACCATTGGCATATTGGCCTAAGCTTACGCCATCAAACTGCACGGCGCGTCCCGTGGTCACGCCACGTCCGTCATAGACAAGGGCTTGAATGCGGTAGGTCGCGCCAAGGGTCAAACCGGTCAGATTGATCGTCCCCACGGTATCGTTATTACCGTAGATGCCTGTGTTGATCAAATTTTGACCGGAATCTGCAAGCCCGGAGTCATAGCCACCCGTGGCAAATTGTCGAGTTGACGTCGTGAAGCTAATCCCATCGAATGTTAGAGCAGTGGCGGTTCCTGGATTGCCAAGATTTTCCGCAAGGATCTGCGTGCCGGTGGTACTAAAAATCCCTGTAGGGAGGGTGCTCTGCAAAGAACCTCCACCCATCGGGCTGGTTAGTGCAGCGCTCCAGGCGATGGTGGCTGCGTTGGCCGCCGCCATGCCCAGAAGGGAGGCGGCGATGATCAAGGATTTGAATCTCATTGTCTGTTGTCTATTTTGTTATCGGTTGATTATTCAGGAAGAATCAGGCTCAGGGGCGGCTGACTTTGAGGCGGGCGAAGAGCTTGCCTCCGGGGGCGAGACTGCGTGGGATGGACACCGTGACCTGGTGGAAGCCGCCGCCGAGGTCGGTGCCGGTATCGACGGTGATGCCGTCGGCGACACCATGGTCGATGGTGTTTCGCCAGTCGCTGAGGTTGGAGCCGTATTCCACGACGATGGTGGTGCCGGTATCGCTGGCGGCAGTATCACGACGGCGGAAGGTGAAGAGGAAGTTACTTGGATCCGTGTTGTTGACGGTCGGGGTGACGCCGGGGTCGTCGCTGCCGACCGAGGGATCGCCGCCGGTGACCCATTCGATGCCGGTGGCCAGGCCGCCGTTGTCGAAGTCGAGATCCGCGCTTGTGTTCGTGAGCCCGGGGAAGGTGCCCGCCCAGATGCCGTAGGGATCGCTTGGACCGGTTCCGGGGAAGAGCAGGTGCGAGACATTGAACTGGCCGGGATCAAAGGTGAAGATCCGCGCCTCGGCGACGGAGCCGTCGAAGAAAATCCCGTTGTTAAAGGTGGCCGCCATGCGGGGCTGGGTGGCATTCAAGGGCGTGCCTGACGAGGTGCCACTGGCCACGCCGTTGACGTAGAAGGTCGTTGTGCCGCTATCGCGAACCAGCGCCAGGTGGATCCAGGTGTTGGCGGTGTAGTTGGCGGTGCCGACACCGTCGCCGACCCAGGCGACGTTGGCCACCGCGCCGGACCAGCCGCGGTCACCGACCGACTCATAGGCGATATTGAGGCCATTGGCATTGGTGCCGGTACCGAAGACATGCGCATTTGCCTGAGCGAGATCCGAGGTCCGGACCCATACTTCGACGCCGACGTTGTTTTCCGGTGGGTCGTAGCCGATGCTGTTATAGGATTGATCCACTCCGTTGAAGGTGTAGTAGGCATCGTTGTTGTAGCCGCCTCCGGTGGGGCTGATGGTGGTATCAGCAGCGCCGGTGACTACGGAGAAATTCCGGGCATTGACGGTGCTGTCCGTGGGGAGGTTGTTGGAGCCGGGGGGTACTGAGTCGCCCATCTGAAACCATGCTTGGACGGCAATGCCGGGGTCCGGCGCGGTGGTGGTGGCACTGACCACACTCGATGGCTCGGAAAGTCCGGTTCCGTTCTGGGCAAGGACGCGATAGAAATAGGTGGTGCCAGGCAGCAAATTGCTGTCATAGAAGACCAGAGCATTGGCGGCGACTGTGCCGGCCTGTGTCCACGAGTTCGTGCCATTTGGCGAACGCTCGATGATGAATCCGGTTTCGGTGTTGAAAGCTTCGGACCATGCGACGTCGATTTCGGTCTTGGAGAAGGTCGTCGCCGAGGGGGCGGTCGGAGCCAAGCCGGTCAGAGCGGTGACGAAGGAAGTGCCGGCCGTGCTCCAAGCCTCGGTGTCCGGTTCTGCGGCGGTATTGACGGCGTGGAAGCGGTAAAAATAGAGCGTGTCGGGCGAGAGTCCGGTGATGGCACCGCTTACCGGGCCGATCGGCTGTGTGCCAAGCAGATTTGAACCGCTCCAGGTGCCTATGCCTTGGTCCACTGTGTCCCAGTGGAGGGTGACGGTAGCGGCGACAACCGAGAGATCGGCGTCGGCTTGGGCGGCGGTGGTGGTGATGGTACTCACGGTGGGATTCGCCAGAGTTGGAATTCCTGGAATGAATTCATGCACCAGCAGCGCGTTGAGCTGCCCGCCTTTGGAGGTGGCACCGGCAAAGGCCTCAATCGTAAAATTCTGAGTGGCGGCATCCGCCGTAAAAGTTCCGGTGACGAGCAGGCCGTTGCCCCAAGTCACGCCGACCACGCCATTGGAATACACGCCTTGGCTGATGCCATCGAAGTTCACAGTGCGACCACCGAGTCCCCCACGACCATCGTAAACGAGGGCTTGGACACGGTAGATGTTGCCGCTCGTCAAACCGCTCAGAATGACGGTGCTCGGCGTATTGGAACCGTAGGATCCATCCCTTGCGAGCAGGGTGTTGGAAGTGGGTATGTTTTCATGGAAACCACTGAAACTGCCGCCACCCATGCCGATGGTTCCCGCATCAAAGTTGATGCCGTCGAAGGTGAGCGCCGCGCCGCCGGTGTTTTCCGCGAGGATCTGCGTGCCGGTGGTGGCGAATTGTCCCGTGTTCAGTGTTTGGCCGAAGCTGCCGCTCACCGTGTAGGCGGTACTGGTCCAGGTGATCGGAGCTGCCGTGGCAAGCGTCATTCCGAGGAGTGAGGCGGCCAGGCCAAGGCAACGGAATTGGAGTTGGGTTTTGTGGATCATCTGAGGCAATTGGTTTGGATTTAAAACAAGGAGGGATGCCGACAATAAGGAACATCTTCACCGATCGGTTTCTTAACGGATATTTTCACTTATTTTGCTTTGACCGAAATATTATCAATGACCGGATCGGCACTGATTGAGCGTGCGCTGGTTTCAGTAAAAACGAGGATGGAACTTTCAGAGGTGGCGGTGAAAGTGAAGCGCGCGGGGGGATTGTAGCCGTTTCCGGCGGCCAGTTCACGGTGCTCGATCCGGGACCCGAGGGCTGGTGAAGTCGGGAGGCCGTCCGCCGCCGCTCCGTCATACACAGCTGCGGTGATTTCAATCCGTGTCGCTTGAAAAAAGATGGCTCCCATTTCGAACTGGACCACGTATTCCCGGCCGGGCGTGGTGGCGAAGGTTTGGTATAGGGAAACGTTTTCGGCGCTGGGGCGACCATCGGTATCGGAGTTGAAGCCAACTTGGGTATCGGCGGTGGACGAGAGGATGGTGATGCCTCTTTCGCCATAGCCGGGTATCCCCTCGGAAGTGGCGCGCACCACGGTGATTTCGCGGCCGAAACGCCATCCCGGGACCAGCGCCGCAGTGGCGTGAGCACCGTAGGTGATGGCGGGCGGTGGACTTCCCGACTCGAAATTCCCGTTGATGATCTGGCTGGGGTCGGAATGCGCGGGCAGACTGGTGAGAAACTCCTCGGGGCGGAGGTCCACGGCCTTGAATCCCCCGGCCGGATCGCAGACGCGCGCCATGCCGGTGGTGAGCGATTCCTCGGAGTGGAGCGGGGATAAGCTTTGCGCGACGACCTGGCCGGAAAAGACGTGGACCTCGTCGTTTTTCTCGGGCCGCACCGTGACTCCGAAGCGGGTGCCGAGGTCCGTGACGTTCATCGCGGGAGTGGTGACCTGAAGGCCCTTGCCGTTCTCGCCGACGTCGAACCAAGCCGTCCCTTCCTGGAGTTTCACGTGCTTGTCGGATACGATTCGAAAGGTTGCGGGAGCCAGCACGATGGTCCGTGCGCCGTTGCGGAAGGTGACTTCGAGCGAACCCTGGGTGAGGCGGACGAGGGCGTTTTCGTGGAGTTCATTGGGTGCCGCCTTGCCGCCGGAAAGCTCCTGCTCCACGGAACAGAGGGTGCCAGCGTCTTTTTTCAACACGGCAAGAGGCAGGCGCTTGGGAGCAAGGAGCGGTTTGAGCGCCAATCCGAGGGCCAGCACGAGGACTGCGGCGATGGCGAGAACGAACCGCACGTTGCGCCGGGCATGAAGCCGCAGGCGGGCATTGACCGGCGGGCGCGCCGTTTTCAGCGGTTGGCTGACAGCAAACCGGTAGATCAGCAACTGATGGATCGAGGCGTGCTCGAAATAAAGGGCGCGCGCGGCGCTGTCGGTCTTGAGGATTTCCCGCAGCTCGCGGCAGTCGCTGGTGCCGAGGGTGCCGTCGAAGGCGCCTTGAATCGCAGACTCAAGTTCGGAAGGAGTCATCGCAGGCCTCCTTCCGTCGCTAGGCGCCGGGCAACGCAGCGGCGCAGGATCGTCCGCAGCCGGTTGAGCGTGACTGACAGCGAGGAGACGCTGCGCATCGCCCGGCTGGCGTATTCCTGGAGGCTCAGGCCGGAGCGGTAGCGATGCTCGAGCAGTTCACGGTCCTGCGGGCGCAGTTTGCACAGGCAGATTTCGAGCGAGGCCAGCCGCCGGTCGTGGAAGTCGAACTCCTCCGGGGCTTCCGAGGCGAGGGTTTCAAACAGATTCTCATCGAGCAGCACCGGGCGCGAGCGTCTTTGTTTTTTCAAATGGTTGAGCACTTCGAAACGGGCGACGGCAAAGGCCCAGGGAATGAATCCGCTGCCTTCCGCGAACAGCCCGCGCTTGTTCCACAGCACCAGATTGCTCTTTTGGAGCACGTCCGAAACCTCCGGATCGCCGGGCATCAGGGAAATGATGAACGCCTGCAAGTCGGATTGATGCCGCGTCAGGAGACCGACAAAGTCAGCGAGGGATTGGGAGTTCTGGTCAGGCATGGGAAAGAAAGGAACTAGAGTCCTATCACTACGGAATCACGTCCGCACTCTGCGGAATCTTAACACGGAATTCGTCACCGCGCGATACTGCGGCGGAGAGGCCAAAAGAGGACAGGCGGATCATGAGGGCGACTCTAACGAATTGATGGGTCCTGCGACGCCTTGAAGAGAAGGTCGTTCACTCGTCTCACGTCGTCGGCATGCAGGCCGGATTGCGAACCACGGGCCCAGGTAAAACCGGCGAGAACCTTGTCGAGCTCCGCCAGCGCCGGGTTCTGCGACCGCTTTGCGTGTTCGCGCAGCAGGCGGATTTTTTCAAACGATTCGATGCCATCGCGCAACCGCTCGAAGCGGACCGACGATCGGTCGCCCGGATAGACCATGAAACAATCGCCGGACGGCCAGGAGGTGAAATCCGTGGAGACCAGCGGATTCTCGACCCACGAGTGGAAGGCCCAGCGGAGAAAGCCGTCAAAGCCGTTGGCCGCGGCGAACAAGGGTATCCACTCGGCCTCGGCGGGCGGCGAGAAGGTGAAGGTGTTAGGCACCGGTGGTCCGGTGCAGACATAAAAGGTGGTCTTTCGTCCGGCGGCGCGGCGTTCATCCAATAGCTGTTTCGGGAAATTGCCGCTGTGGTTGATGATCGGGGAAATGTCGTCCACGTTCTTCGTTAGGTCGCTCGGGTGGTTGATGGCGGATGCCACTTGCAGTCCGGGCGCGTGTTTCTCCAACGTGGCGAGCGCGCCGCGCATCTGTGCGTCCGGCCGCTCGTCCACGGCGATGCGGGTGCGTTCCAGCCAGCCCTTTTCCTTAAGATGGCGGGTGAAGTCTTCGAGAAAGCGGCCCCAGAACTCGTCGAAGGCCGGAGTGCCGGGTTGCAGTGCGAGATCGACATGACGGTTTTCCTTTTCATCGAAGTAGCGGAATTTCAGCGACCAAGTCAGCATCGAATAGCAATGGATGCGCGCGTGTTTCATTCCGCAGCGTTCGGTCATGAAATTTACCCAGCGGTCGAAGATCCGGTAATCATAACTCCACGATCCATCGGCTTTTTTCCGCCAGTCAATCATCGTGGGGAAGCGGTCATAGGTCTGGCCGTTCCATGGCTCCTCGATGATGGAACAGGTGATGGTCTTCTGTCCGGCTGCGGCAAGGCGCTTCATCGATGGCTCTAACAAATCG
>JBIPND010000202.1:0-6012 GCA_044374015.1 Luteolibacter sp.
GCTACAACAGTTTCTTTGAAATCTGGGACAACGGAATTTTCCACCGTTTGAGTCTGCCTCAGTTTGAGGCGGAATGAGGCATCGGAGGCCTCCCAAAATTGCCGCGCCGGGGGAATGCCCGAGTTTATGCGGCCTTCGGTTTTGTAACCCCAAAAATTACAGGAGACAGAAACAATCAGTTTTTTGCTTGCTCCATTGTGCGAGCATGCTTTGTGGGGTCGCTTTGACGGAGATGCTTGGCGGTGGCGCGGATCTTTAGAGGATGGGCCGGGTGGATGCTGTCCTGCTCAGCGGGTTGGTGCCACGGGGGCAAGCGTCTGGGGAGCTTGCGCGTTTCTGGCCTGCGATTTTGGGCGCGTGGGTGACGGGATTTTATCTTTCCACCGCGTGGATGCTTTCTGAAAGGAAATCTGCGGAGCGCTGATTTCCAAGCCTTGAGGCGCGGGTGCCTGCGGGTTGGCTCATCCGGACGGGTCAAATCCGGTGCTGTCTCGCATGCCAGGCGAGAGCTTCGTGACTCGGCCGGAGTCTCGCGTGGTGGTGGATGTGGAGCGGCTGCTTGTCGAAATTTGCGAGCAAACGTCCGTGGGGTGACGATTCCTCAAAGCGTCCGATTGCGACGTGAATCATTAAATCATCGCCTTTGGCAACTTCCCCGGTGACTTCTGGGGTGACTTGCGGGGTGACTTGCGGGGTGACTTGCGGGGTGACTTGCGGGGTGAAACCTTTGTTTAGCAGGAGCCTCCGGCGGAAGACGGTGAAGTGCGGCGGTCATAGACGCGACGCTACAGGAGGGTGATCAAGGCGATGGGATACGGCGACGACGAGGCCAACGAGGCGATCCGGCTGAGTTGGTGTCACCTGACGCCGGAGGTGGATTGCCCTCCATTGGGCCAGCCGGGATGCGTCCTCGGGACCGTTTCAGCTGGGGCGCAAATGCGCCTTCTGGATTGGGAGGCGGTGGCGGGGAGGATCCAGACTTTGAAGTAAAACCCCGCCTCTCAAAGATTGATTGATTTGGTGCCCATGAGACGCTAGTTTCCATTCGTCCGCAGAATACAGGCGGGTTTTCAAATTCGATCCACCATGCCCCAGCCCGAAGAGAAAAGCTTGATGGAAGAGCGTGCTGCTGAGAAACGAGCAGCGCGCAAGGAGGATCTCGCTCGTCTGGAAAGTGGAGTGAGTCCGGAATTGCTGCAGCGCGAGAATTCGATCTTTCCGAAGTCATTTTTTGCGAACGCCCGCATCTCCAATCTCAAGCAAGCGGTGGGCCGGTGATGACAGCTGCTACCCGACCTGAAGATTACCTGGGGGTTCTTCAAAGTCTGACGGACGACGGGTGTTCCTATTTTCTCGAAGGTGGCCAGGCGGTCAATTTCTGGGCGGAATACTTCACGCTTCGCGAAGGTGGGGTGATCGAACTGGAGAAATACCAGCCGTTTACCTCGAAGGACTGCGACCTATGGGTGAGCATGGCGGCGTTCGAACATTTTCAGGCGAAAACCGATGGAAAACTCAAAAAAGGAACGTCGCCAGCAGATGGCCAGTTGGCGGTTTTCACGACTTATGGCGAGCCACCTTTGAAAATTGATCTCATGTCGGGCGTCTTCGGCATTCCTCCCGCCGACATCGGGAGACTCGAAAACAGAGCACTCGAAGTGAGAGGGGTTCGATTGCTGGATCCGTTGTTTTTGTTCAAAGGCAAGTGCCACAATTTGGTGAAACTTCCCCAAGGCGGAAGGCAGGATATGAAGCATTTGATGATGCTCAGGTTGATTCTACCTGCCTATTTGGAAGAGTTGTTGGAGGCTGTCAAAACGGGAGACATCGACGAGCGGCAGTTTCTCAACGAGATCAAATTGTTGTTGCAAATCGGCAAGGAAAGCTGGGTGCGGCAGGGTCTGGAAAAAGCGGGTTTAACGTTGGCGGAGGTAATCCCGATTAAGATCATGTCGTCATGCGGACTTGAGAAGATCGAGCGTTTTGCCAAGTCCACGTGGCCAGAGTGTTAGGTTTCTGGCGCTCTGGAATTCAGCGGAAATGGCTGAACGGCTGCTTTCGGATCACATCGGATCTGCATTCCACGCCTCCCACTTTTCCTTCGACGGCCCGTAGCCGATGGTTTCCTCGCGCAGGCCGAGCTTGCGGAGCTTGGCGCTGAAGCGGTCCATCTTCGAGCGGTCCGGGTGGTCTTTGGGGAGGAAGCGTTCTTTGTGTCACAGAAGCTGATGCTCCCGACCGTTGGTGTGGTCGATGACGGTGACGAAGAGTCGCCTGAGATCAATCTTGATCCGGGTGAGAAGCTCGGGGAGCGGGGCTTTATCGAAGTCGCGGTAGTAGTGGAAGGTGAGCTTGCGCGAGTGCAGGTGGATCTTGATACGAATTCAGCAATCGACGGATCGACGAACGGAAGGAAAGTCTGAAATGACCTTGATCCGACTCGCCGATCTGGCAGATGTGTGATGGATGGAAGAGAACCTGAACAGGCATGTCGACTCCCGGATTCCGGGCGATGGCCTGATTCTGTCGGGATTCAAATCCAACTGGGATTCGCGACAGAATTTCTCGAAATTCCACACGGATTCCACACAAACGGCCCGTAAAATACGCGAAGTCGTGCAAGGACGGGCAAAACCACAAACGCAAATATCCCTATGAAATCAAGGAATCGCGCACAACCTACTCAGAGTCAACAAGATGGCGGAGGGGGTGGGATTCGAACCCACGGTTCTAATCGACGTGTTTGAAAATCAATAAGTTGTGAAAATACAAGGCAAGTGGGAACAGTAATGGGAACAAAAGGCTTTAAGGACGTTCCCATTCCTGTTCTCATTCCTGGCAGTCCGAAACAGGACGCCAAGCCGCCACCACCGCCCGACCATGGCAACACTTATCAAACGCCCCGGTTCTCCTTTCTGGTTTGCCGCCTTCGACGTGACACAACCCGACGGCACCACCCGCCGCTTGAAGAAATCCACCAAGCAGACGAAGAAGAACAAGGCGCTGGAGCGGGCACTTGAGCTGGAGGCCGCAGAGCAGAAGGCGGGCACCGCCACCAGTGAGAACGCAACCAAGGCGTTCGCCATCCTCACTGAGGCCGCTGAGGCAGCGGCTAGGGGCGAGCTATCGGAAGGCCGCGCTCGTGACCTCATCGCCCGCTTGTGTGAAGTCTCGACCGGGAGCCCGTTGAAATTCCACACCGTCCGCACATGGGCGATGGACTGGCAGGAGATGAAAGCGGCGACCACGGGCAAGGCGACCAGGGCTCGATACAAGACCCACGTTGAAGCCTTCCTTGCATGGCTTGGCGAGAAGGCCGACGCGAGGCTTGAGGCAGTCACCAAAGCCGACATTCGCGCCTTCCGTGATGCGATCCGCACCGGCTGGACAGCATCAGGGGAGAACGCGGCACCAAAGGCCAAGGGCAAGAAGCAGACGCTGGCACCGCGCACCGCCGCGACCACCAACAACTTTGCCCGCGACATCGCTGGCATGTTTCGCGCTGCCATGCGGGAAGGTTTGATGCTGGCCAGCCCCGCCGCCGCCCTCGACAGGTTGCCCGAACTCGACAGCACGGAGCGCGAGGTTTTCACCGTGGCGGAAGTCGGGCAGCTCGTGGCCGGCGCGGGAGATCCGCAATGGGTGAAGGGACTTTTCACCACCGAGTCCGAGGACGCGGCCGCGCTACGGTGTGCCGACTGGCAAGGCGTGATTCTCGCCGGATTCTATGCCGGCGCGAGGCTTGGCGATTGCGCCCGCCTGACATGGGGGAACGTGAACCTTGCCCGCAAGACGCTTTCCTTCATGCCGGCCAAGACCGAGCGGAAAAGGAAACGGCTGGAAGTGCCGCTTCACCCGCGCCTTGTGTCATGGCTGAAAGGCCGCACAGCCGGCACCGACGCCGCACCGCTTTTCCCCGCGCTGTTCACCGCCAAGATTGGAGGCCAGCACGGGCTTTCTTCGCAGTTCATCACCATCATGGAGACCGCCGAGATCGACCGGCGCACCGTGCGCGAGGGAACCAAGGGAGGCCAACGCGCCCAGCACGCCCGCAGCTTCCACGCTTTGCGGCACAGCCTCACCTCGACGCTTGCAAACGCTGACGTTTCCGAGGAGATCCGCCGCCGCATCACAGGTCACGAATCCGCTGCCGTGCATTCCGGCTACACCCACCACGAACGCGAGACGCTGGCCCGTGCGGTGGAGAAAATGCCGAGCGTGTAACGGAATTTCGGCAGATTTTGTTTTTTTTGCCTTTTCATGCCGGAATGCGTCATCGGCGCAATATACTCACGCTCTGTAAATTGCATCGTTGAAAGATGTGTGTATTGGAATTTATTGTCCTTGGCGACCTCTGCGCCCGGTACGGGGCGCGAAAAAATGTGATTTTTGAGGAGTGCTATGAAGCATGTCCAACAAGAACAGAATCAACGCGGCTTTCCAACTGGTGACGCCGTTCCACCCCGCTCTGTAAACCAAGCCCGCCCCGAGTGGACGGATTGCAAAGGTATCACCCGCATCTTCGGAATTGGGAAAAGCACGATTTACAGGCTTGAGGCCGAGGGCAAAATTCGAACGTCGAGTTTGCGAGAAAGGAATAAGCTTCGAGGTAAAAAGCTTATAAATTGCGATAGCGTTGCCGCATTTATCGAGAAAATGGCATCAGGCGGGGAGGGCGCTCAATCATGAAGCCCCACCGCAATCTCTTGGTCGGCGGGGCCTTCATCATTCTTGCCGTCGCGGTGATCACCCTCATGGCTCGGTGGGCCATTAATAAGCCTCTGATCTTGATCCTACCATGAAAAGCCGCCGAAGAAAGAGACCGAAGGCAGTCGAATTTATCATCGAGGCCCCACCTGCACGAAGGCCAATGCGGGACTCCCGCCGCGTGCTTGCCCTTCTGGACGAAATCGCCCGCGAAAAGTCCAACCAGGAGGCACGAAAGCAGTGAGCAATTCAACACATAAAGAAAAACCCCGAGCCAAGGCTGGAACCTCGACTCGGGGCGAAACATCGAAGGCTTCTTGCTCCGGTAAGGGAGGAGCTACGAATGGAGCAAAGAGGCAGCAGAATCAAGGCGGGATGCCAGGGGCGCATGTAGCTCTTGAACCCAAGGCGCTTGCGAATGGTCGGATTTGTCTAACAAGTGCCATGAAATACGGCTTCGTCGGTCCGCTCGACATTGCTTCTGAAGTATTCCACCCGGACCTTCAGCTCGTGGCACGAATCGCCCGTGAGGCCCGGCAGAATGGAGCGAAGGAATACACAGACGTTATTCTCTACCAGACCCAAAAGACGGAACCGGGAGAATCCCAAGACTTGCTCCGATCAAAGATTGCGGACGTTGCCGATGAGGTCCCACACCGTCCCGAGGCACTGGAAGGTTCCGCCGCGATTGTCCGCCAGTATCACCTCGTGAAGTGTCGCCAGTTCCTCCTCTGGAAGCTGACCGCGGTCGATGACCCGGGCGAGTCTATCGGCGATATTCTCCGCCAGCTTGGAGAGATCGAAGCAGGGGTCGATACTCGCAAGAGTAACTCCCTGATTGTGGCCGGCGTGAATTCATTCCCTACCATCGTTCCACCTGAAACGGTCGTTCTTGGTAATAGCTGGGTGCGCGTCGGTGACGTGTTCCACCTCATTTCCGGGGCTGGCGGAGGTAAGTCGGTTGCATCGGTTCAAATGGCGATGGCGTGGGGTTTGGGATTGCCATACTTCGGAATCAAACCACCGCGACCGCTCCGGATCCTGCTTTTCTCAGGTGAAGACGACGGCGTGACAATCGGCCAATGCCGTGAGGGATTCTTAGAGCATTCCAAAGCCATCACCGGTCGGCAACTATCGGAGGCGGACTTGGAGCCTCTCGACAGGATGATGAGAACGGAATTCAGCCGGGAGCATATCGGCGAGCGTTTCCACCCTCATCTTGTCAGGATACTGCGGGAGGCACCCGTGGACCTTGTAGTTGTAAATCCGCTCTTCAGCTACATCGGCGGGGAGATCGTGAGTTGC
>JBIPND010000203.1:0-6008 GCA_044374015.1 Luteolibacter sp.
GGATCTCCGCCGGGGAATGACCGAAGCCGCTTTGCGCTCGGGAGCGTCATTCCGCGGTCCGGAGTTCAAGCTTTAGCTTGCCTCTCCAAGAGCACGGTAAACCGTGAACTCCGGACCGGTTTCCGGTGGCAAACGGCCAAAGTGGATCTCCGCCGGGGAATGACCGAAGCCGCTTTGCGCTCGGGAGCGTCGTTCCGCGGTCCGGAGTTCAAGCTTTAGCTTGCCTCTCCAAGAGCACGGTAAACCGTGAACTCCGGACCGGTTTGTGGTGGCACGCGGTTATCTCCGCCGCTCCTTGAACGAAAAGCGGCTTGCGCGGCGGGGCACTCTTCCCGGAGCATCGGGCGGATGGCAATACTATGGGCGAGCGGGCAACGGTGGGTGAGCGACAGCGAACCGGAGCTCGGGCTCGGCATCGTC
The DNA here is from genome assembly GCA_044374015.1 of Luteolibacter sp. GTDB lineage: Bacteria > Verrucomicrobiota > Verrucomicrobiia > Verrucomicrobiales > Akkermansiaceae > Luteolibacter. The sequence goes on from JBIPND010000203.1 coordinate 421, forward strand.
CGCAAGAGCGGTGACGGGCGGGTGGAGATCGAATTTCCGGCGGCGGGTGAGAAGCGGATTTATGCGACCGAAACCGCGCCGCTGCGACGGGTGAGGTTCTCGCCCGGCGACCGGATCAAGGTCCACTCGGGTGCGGAAATGACGGTGGAAAACGTGCGCGAGCAAAACGGGCTGCTGATCTATCAAACGGAATCCGGCGAGACGCGGGAGGCGGATTTGTCAGCGTCGATCAGCTTCAGCAAGCCGCAGGACCGGTTGTTCGGCGGCAAGCTCGATGAGCCGGCGGATTTCGACCTGCGGGCCGAGGCGCTCAAGCGCCGCGCCGCGATGCGCCGCTCGCCGGTGCGCGGGTTGGCGGGGGCGCGGATGGATTTGATTCCGCACCAGCTGTTCATCGCCGATGAGGTGGCGAACCGTCCGCGGCCGCGTGTTTTGTTAGCCGACCAGGTGGGTTTGGGCAAGACCATCGAGGCGTGTTTGATCCTGCACCGGCTGATTCTAACCGGCCGCGCCGGGCGGGTGCTGATCCTGGTGCCGGAGCCGCTGGTCCACCAATGGTTTGTCGAACTGCTGCGGCGTTTCCAGCTGTCCTTCAGCATCTTCGACGAGGAGCGCTGCGAAGCCATCGAGTATGGCGATCCGGAGGCGAATCCGTTTCTCGATAGCCAGTGGATTCTGGCGGCGGTTGGTTTTCTAGCGGAAAACGAAGCCCGCGCCAGCCAGGCCCGCGACGCGGGGTGGGACGTGCTGGTGGTGGACGAGGCGCACCATCTCGAATGGTCGCCCGGCGCGCCGGGGCCGGCTTATGAAATGGTGCGCGAGCTGGCAGCGGTCACCGACGGCTTGTTGCTTCTAACCGCAACCCCGCAGCAACTCGGGCCGGAAGGACATTTCGCCCGGCTGCAACTGCTGGACCCGGAACGCCACTCGGATTTGGAAAAATACCGCGAGGAAACCCAGCATTACGAGCAAGTGGCGGACATCGTCGAGGCGCTCGCCAACGGTGGCGCGGCGGATGAGCGGCTGGAGCGGTTCGTCGCCGGGCGCGCGCGGTTGGAGTGTGGCGTGCGGGATTTGCTCGATGGCAAGCCGGGTGCCCGCGAGCGGCTGATAGCCGATTTGTTAGACAGCTTCGGAGTCGGGCGGGTGATGTTCCGGAACACGCGGGCGAAGCTCGGCGGCTTCCCGAAACGCGAGCCGAGGCTGGCCCCGGTGGCGGACAAGCTGGAATGGCTGGGTGGGCTGTTAGCGGGTTTAAACGAAGAAAAAGTCCTGATCATCACCCGCACCCGCGAGCTGGCGGAGGAGGTGTTGGAACATTTGCGCGACGTCACCGGCGTGGTGGGCGCGCTTTTCCATGAGGATCTTTCGCTGCTCCAGCGCGACCGCAACGCGGCGTTTTTCGCCGAAAAGGATGGCGCGCGGGTGCTGGTGTGCTCGGAAATCGGCAGCGAGGGGCGGAATTTCCAGTTTGCCCGGCATCTGGTGTTGTTCGATCTGCCGGAGGATGTGGATTTGCTAGAGCAGCGGATCGGACGGCTCGACCGGATCGGCCAGCGCGGGACGATCCAAGTGCACGTGCCCTACCTCCCCGGCAGCGAGGAGGAGGTGCGCGTGCGATGGTTGGAAGAAGGGCTGGATGCCTTCCGCGCCAGTCCGCCGGGAGCGGCGGAGATCCAGCGCGAGCTGGAGCGGGAGCTGGACGAGGCTCTATCCGAACCGGAGTTGGTGGACGAACTGATCGCAAAAACCCTCGTCTGCCGGCAGCGGATTTCGGAGCGGCTGGCGCACGGGCAGGATCGATTGTTAGAGCGCAGCTCGCATCGGCCGGAGCGATCCGCCTGGCTGGTGGCGCGGATCCGCGAGTGGGATCAAAGCGCGGAGTTCGAGGATTTCCTGCTGCGCTTGTTCGAATATTCCGGGCTGCACATCGAGGAGTTGGGGCAGCGGCGGTATTTCCTGCTGCCGGGAAATTTGAAATCCGACGCGTTTCCGGCGCTGCCGCATGAGGGGATGACCGTGTCCCTGGACCGGCAGCGGGCGTTGGAGCGCGAGCAGGAGGCGTTTCTAACATGGGATCACCCGATGGTGCGGGGAGCGCTGGACTGGATGTTGGGCTCGGAGGCGGGCAACGCGTCGTTCGCGGTGTGGGACGCGGCGGGCGAAAAAACCATTCTGTTGGAAGCGTGGCTGGTGGTGGAGTGCGTGGCCCCGGCCGCGCTGCATGTGGAGCGTTTCCTGCCGCCGACGCCGTTGCGGGTGGTGGTCGACCACAAGGGCGGCGATCACACGCAGGATCCAAGTTTTCCCAAGGCGCGCCTGCGCAAGGGCGATGCCGCCGGATTGCTCAAGAACGAGGCGGTGAAACGCAAGCTGCTGCCGGAGATGTTAGAAAAGGTGCGCGTGTTGGGCGGCGAGGGGAGCCGGGGCGTGATCGATGGCGCAATGGCGGCGATGCAGGCGCAGATGGCGGCGGAAATCACCCGGCTGCGCGATCTCGCGGAGATCAACGACCACATTCACCCGGGGGACATCGGGCTGCTGGAGCAGCGCGCCGCCGACCTAACCGAAGCGATCGCCAACGCCCGGGTGAGGTTGGACGCGGTGCGCCTGGTCTGGAAAGCGGCGGTGAGCGGATGAACCGCCTGTAGCGGCGTCTCTACGAGCGCCGCCGCGACCGAAATGCGCGCAGCTTCTTCATGGGCTTACCCATTCGCCCCACGGCCGCCGGGCCAGTTAGCGGCGGTCGCAGACGCGCCGCTACAGGAGCGCCTGATAGAGGTAGGAACCGGGCTTTCGCCCCGCTCCCCCCCCTCCGAACCAGCCGGGCAGTGTCCGGTTGAGGTCCGCCACGACGCAGTTGCCTCCGGCGGCTCTCCCGTTGTTCGTCTCGGGATGACTCAGACTCTCACGGGTTGATTTCATGGATGTGCGTTCGCACGAGCGCTATCAGACTGTTTCATTTGCTCTGGAACCCGGAAGTTAGTCTGGAGTGGTCCTTGAATGCGGGCAGCCGCTCGTTTATCAAAAGCCCAACGCATTCATGGCCAACTCCCACACCGACCCTCCCGCCGCCAGCGCACCTTGGGAATCCAAGCGCAACCCATCGGGAGGTCATCTCGTCCGGCGGTCGTTGCCGTGGCTGGGCGGGCTGTTGCTGGTGGCGCTGATCGCTTGGGGGCTTTGGCCTAACCCGGTGATCATCGAAACCGGGGTGGTCGCCCGCGGGCCGCTGACGGTCCGGGTTTCCGAGGAAGGGAAAACCCGGGTGCGGAATCGCTACGTGGTCGCCGCGCCGGTCGCCGGAAAAATGCGCCGCGTCCCGCTCAAGCCGGGCGACGAGGTGAAAGCCGGCGAGACGCTGCTCACCGCCATCGAGCCGGTGGTCGCGCCGCTGCTCGATCCGCGCGCCCGGGCGCAGGCGGAGGCGGTGGTCTCGGCGCGCGAGGCCTCGCGCAAGCAAGCGGCGGAATCGCTCGATGCCGTCCGCGCCGCCGCGAAGATGGCCGAATCCGAGTTGGCCCGGGTGCGGTCGGTGACGCGCGATGGCACGCTTTCCGTCTCCGACCGCGAACGCGCGGAAATGGAAGCGGCGGTCAAATCCGCCGAAGTCCGCGCCGCCGAATTTGCCCTGCAAGTCATTGATTACGAGCTCGCCCAAGCCCGCGCCGCGCTCGCACGCCCGGACCCGAGCCGCGAGGGCAACCTCGTCGAGGTCAAATCCCCGGTCTCCGGCCGGGTGCTCAAAGTGATGCGGGAAAGCGAAATGGTCGTCGCACCTGGCATGGAGATTTTGGAAATTGGCGATCCTGCCGACCTTGAAATCGAGGCGGAAATTCTCTCGCGCGACGCGGTTTCGATCAAACCCGGCGACTCCGTGGAGATCGAGCAATGGGGGGGTGAGGCGGCCCTGCAAGGCCGCGTCCGCCGCGTGGAGCCAGCTGCGTTCACCAAGATTTCCGCGCTCGGGGTGGAGGAGCAGCGGGTGATCGTGCTCAGCGATTTGGTGAATCCGCCCGAAGCCGCCAAATCCCTGGGCGATCGTTATCGGGTCGAAGTCCGGGTGGCGATCTGGCATTCGGACGAGGCGCTGATCATTCCCGCCGGGGCCTTGTTTCGCGAGGGCAACGCTTGGAAAACCTACGTTTTCCGCGATGACCAAGCCGCACTCACTGCCGTCGAAGCCGGCCGCAGCGATGGGCGTTTCACGGAAATTCTATCCGGCCTCAGCGAGGGTGACGAGGTTTTGCTGCACCCGCCGGACAACGTGACCGACGGCACGGCGGTCACAAAAAGGGAGTGAAGTGCGCCCACACGGGAGTTGGCGGAGTCGCGGCCTGGCAGATGTTATCCTGCAGCGCATCACGATTGGGGGAAACGACTCAGGCAGGATCTGGCGTTTCTATTTCGGGATCTCGTTGAGCGTGTAGTAGGCGTCCGGATGCCAGAGGGGTTGGCCGGTGGCGGAGGTGACGGCTTTGGACGCGAGGTGGTGGACGTGGCCGCGGACCAGACCGTCGATTTTCAGGCGCACGGATTTTTTGTCGGCGGAAACGGTGGCGGCGGTGACCTGCGGGGTGGCTGGGTCCACTTCGGGGCTGCCGTAGTCGGATTGCAGGATGTAGGTCCAGGCGTTCAGCGAATAGCTGGCGGGATTGCCGGCGGTGGCGGGATCGACGGGTTGGGTGAAATTCAGGGTGAAACCGTCTTTGTTAGCGGTCATGGTTTGGATTTCAAAGGGCACTTTGCCGGTCCATTTCACCCGTTCGAAGGTGAAGGGCTTGCTGCCGCGCGAGGCCCAGCCGCGGTTCGAACCGCCGGCGAAGAGGATGCCGGCCTCTTGGTCGAGGCGGATCGGGATCAGGCCGGTCTCGAAGCCATCGAGGAAATGGAACACCGCGCCCTGATAGATTCCGTTGACCTGCTCAAGGCAGACGCGCTGGACTTGCGAGTGGGTTTGCTCGCCGATGTAGAGCTGGTTTTCCCACGGGCCGAATTTGCCGCCGCTGCGGTCGCAGGCGATCCCGGTCGGGGACTGGCCGACTTTCGCGTGCGGCAGGACGACGGCAGGCGGGATGTAGTTGGGAAATTTCAGGTGCTCGGCGAGCACGCGGGACTTGTCGGTGACATCGGGCGGGGCGGGGAGATTGGCGAGTTGGTGGAATTTGTTGCCGGTGGGATTGCCTTGGAAGGATCCGGGTTTGAGCCATTTGAGCGAGGACGAGCCGTTCCAGAGGCCTTGGTTGTCGGTGTAAAAAACGTCGCCGAGGTGATTAAACCCGATGCCGCCGGGCGAGCGGATGCCGGAGGCGGTGGGGATCATTTTCCCGTCCGGGGTGACGCGCACCGCCCAGCCGCGCCAATCGGCGGCGGCTCCGGAGGAACCGGTGAGGCAGAGCACGATCCAGATGTCGCCGTTTTTGTCCGGTTCGCTGCCGAAGGCGTATTCGTGGTAATCGCCGCTGATGCCCCAGTCGGCGCAGATGGTTTGAAAAGTGTCGGCGAGGCCGTCTTTGTCGGCGTCGGTGACTTTGGTGACTTCCGGGCGCTGGGTGAGGAAAAGCGCGCCGTCTTTCCAAAACATGCCG
>JBIPND010000204.1:0-6004 GCA_044374015.1 Luteolibacter sp.
TGTTAGGCGATTTAGTGCCACAACTCATTGAAAATGAGTGGTACACCCGGAGGAACTCGAATCCCCAACCTTCTGATTCGTAGTCAGACGCTCTATCCAATTGAGCTACGGGTGCCTTGCGGCTTGCGCGGGGCGGAAAGAAGCCGATTTTTTGGGCGGGTGTCAAGGATTTCGGCAGAAATTTCCTGAATGGGCGAATCCGGGAGGCACCGGCGGCGAAGTGGTTGGGGGTTATTTCCCGGCTTCTGGATCGAAGTCGCTGATCTGGGGAACTTGGATCCGGATCACCTCTCCGGCGGCTGAAACGAAAAAGGGCTTTGGGTCGCGGTCGAGAACCACCACTCCCGAGGGAAGCACGAGTTTCCTCGCGCCTGCTGCGGCATGACTCTTGGATAGATCCGTTCCAGTTGCGAGCGGAGCCCCAACCCCGCCAGCAGGCTGGCACACCCGAGGGCGGCAGTATTCAAGATCCCAGACAAACTGTATGGTTTACTAAGTAAAAACTTCAGGGTGGTGGTTAGAGTGACTGGCTATGGAAAGATTTCCGACAGGTCGGTGTCCCGGGTGTAACGATTTCCGAATGGGGCTTGGCGACGATCAAAGAGCGGTCCCGAGCCGATGGGGGAGTGGGTCTGCGAGATAGCCCGCGGCGTGGTCCGTGAAGCCTTGGTCCGGTTAGCCATCGCGTAATTCCGGACCGCGAGTTTCGGGCGACTCCTAAACCGTGCAGAGCGCCCCGAAACCGAGCAGGGGTAATGATCGAAAGGTTCTGCCCCCGCGGCTGGATCAAGGCTGGATCGTGAAGGCTTGGCGGTAAAAACGCTTTGGGTCAGCGTTGATCAGGCGGAAAACCAACTGGGTACGGCTGGTGGTCGCCGCGGTGGAGGTTGGCATCTGGTAGTGAATGCCATCGATCATTGGGCTCCAGGAATTGTCGAGCGTGGTGGAGGTTTGGACCGACGTTGAGAGATCGCGAGCGTTCGAGCGTTGGTTGACGGTGAGTAGGGTGTCCACGCCGTCCGAGGACAGAGTGGCTGGGGCTGCGGGATTTGCCGCTGCCAATGGATCGAAGCCCATGGCGTATTCCTCGAGGTTTGGAATTCCGTTGTGGTTTCCGTCGCCTGCCGGATTGAGGGAGGGGTAGAGTGCGGCGTAGGTGGCGAATTCGCCCTCGTAGGCACCAAGATCGACGGTTGTGTTCTGGATCCGGGTGGTGCCGGCGACATCCAGGGAACCCTGACTGGCAAGGTTATTCCCGATGTCAAGAGCCGGCGAGGTTACGAGCAGGCGAAGATCGTCGCTCGCATCGACAAATTGCGGGTTACTTCCGGTGGGCGTTCCGTTGAGGTTGCCGTCTGACCAAGTCACCGGATTTTCGTTCCCGAAACTCGCCGCGCTGGCCGCGTCTTGGATCAGCGAGTAGGAGATCACCGGGAGAGAGCCGGGGAGGCTTTGAATTTGTTTGGTTGAAGTGGTTCCCGTGGTGGCGTCGTTACCCCAAAAAATCGAGTTGGTGATTTGGGGTTTGGAGTATGTATCGCAGCGAAGGCCGCCTCCGGAATTGCCTTGAATGGTGCAGTTGATGATCGCGGGAGAGCTGTTGCTCAAGGCCAGCCCGCCGCCAAAGGGATTGGAGTTTCCAGCAATCACACAATTGCGGATCAAGGTGCCAATGGCACCGCCGATGAAGAGCCCGCCTCCGAATCCGGAAGTGGTGGACGAGTTGCCAATGATCCGGCAGCGCTCCAAAGTTGCGGTGGTGCCAAGCCCCAAGTTGATGCCGCCTCCGTTGTAGGAAGCGAAGCATCCGGTCACGACGCAGTCGAACATCTGCAGGCTGCCCTCGGTCAAATAAATGCCGCCTCCATTTTGGTTGACGATTCGCCCGTTCTTAATCGTGATATTGCGCAAGGTGACATCAGAGGTGGAACCGGCGATGTTAAGGACTCGATGGAGATTGTTGCCGCTGATCGACAAGCCTGAAGCCAGTGAGGATGCATCGATGATTACCTCGAGATTGGAAATCAGAAGCTGTCCACTTGACAGTGTGATGGTTGCGCCGTTCAGAGTGGGGTCGAAACTGATGGTTTCGCCATGGATGGCAGCGGCGAGGACGTCGCGGAGCGAGCCGGGACCGGAATCGGCGGTGTTGATCACCGTGCCGGCTAGGAGTTGAAGGTTGGTGCTAAGGGTGGAGGCACAGATGGCCAGGGTGAGGCAAACGAGGGGGGATTTCATAAGATGTGGGAGTCCTCTAATTTTTTTGTCGGGGGTATACAAGCAAACTTTTTCATTCTTCGGATTTGTTAGTGATCAATGTTAGTAAATTGAACCGCTCCTCTGTCGGTTTGCGGTGGTTTTTCCAGTGTGTGAGGGCACCTCCGTTTTGGACTGAAAGAAGTTCTCGCCAATCCCTTCGAAATCGGATAGTTCATTCGTTAACCCCCCATTTGCATGATGAAAGTAATTCCCCCCCACGTTTTACGCTTTGCGACAGCTATTGTTTTGACGATCACCCTGCCCGCCTGCACGCGGGAGGCGAAGAAGGAGCGGGCGCTGGAGGCGGCCATGAAATATTTTGAACAAGACGACTTCGCTGCCTCCGAAATCGAGTTCAAGAACGCTTTGGAAGCCGATCCCGGGAATGCGGAGGCCGTCAAGCGGCTGGGGTTGATCCGCGAAAGGCAGGGTGCCAATTATGAGGCCGCGCAAATTCTCACCCAGGCCAAGAAGAAGCTCCCGAAGGACGATGGGATCGGAGTCAGCCTGGCGAAGGCTTTGCTAGCGCTTGGCTTTTTACCGGACTCGCGCAAGGAACTGCTCGAGGTGCTGGATCGCACGCCCTCGCATGGAGACGCGTTGATGCTGCTTGCCGAGAGCTCGGTCACCCCCGCGTGGATGGACGAGTGTGAGCAACGCATCAAAAACTCGGGGCAAAAGACCAGCTCCAGCCGTCTGTCGAGTGCCCTTCTCGCCCTCCGGCGCGGGTCATTGGAACAAGGCTCGGTGCTGGTCGAGGAGGTGATGCAGTCCGACCCGAAGTCCGCTCGCGCCCACGCGCTTCAGGCCTCGATCCTCAACTCGAAAAAGCAACCGGAGGCCGCCCTCGCCGAGCTCAAAGTCGCCGCGGATCTCGCCGGGGCGCGTTCGAATGAATCGATCGCCTACGCCCGCTCGTTGATGGTGGTCAAGCGACGTGACGAAGCGGTGGCCTACCTTGAGAAAATCACGACCGACACCCCGGATTTTCTGCCGGTGCCGGCCCTGCTCGGCCAGATCGCCTTCAGTGAGAAAAACGATGAGCTGGCCACCCAACATTTTACAGTGGTTCTTGCAAAAAATCCGGTCGATATGAGCAGTGCCCTGATGCAGGCGGAAATTTACCTCCGGGGGAAGCAGCCCGACAAGGCGGTCGAAATTCTCGAAAAAGTATCCACATCGCTGCCTTTTCGTCCGCAACTGGAGCTCGCCCTGGCGAAGGCCTATCTCTCAGCCAACAAAGCGGCAAAAGCCGCGGCGGCGTTGGACGGCGCGCTCGCGAGAATGCCCGAGCTCAACGAAGCGGGAATCCTCCGCGCCCAGATCCATCTCCAGGACGGGAAAGTCTCGGACGCCATCAGCTTGCTCGAAGCGGTCCGCAAAAGAGATCCCAATAATGCGGCGGTTCGTGACCTTCTCGTCGGGGCCTACCGCGGTGCGGGGCGGAACGACGACGCCATTGCCCTGTTGCGTGAAAAAGCCGAGGGCGACCAGGCACCTGCCTCTCGTGTCGAGCTTGGCCAGCTGCTCGGGTCCCAGGGGAAACTGGATGAGGCTCGGTCGATTTTTGAAGGCGCCCATGAAACCTTTCCCGATAACTTCGCGGCGGTCGCCAATCTTGCCGCCATCGATTTGAGCGAGGAAAAAGGCGACGTGGCACTCAAGCGTATTGAGGGTTTCATCACCGCCCACCCGGAATCATCGGAAGCATACACCTTCAAGGCGGGGGTGGAGGTGAGTCTCAAAAACACGCAGGCTGCGGAGCAGTCATTGGCCAAAGCCCTCGAACTGAAAGCCGACAATGCGCTCGCCTACAGCCTGCTGCTTCAACTCAAGAGCGGCTCCGGCCAGGAAGTCGAGGCCTTGGGGGTTCTGGAGCGTTATCTCAAGGTGTTTCCGGAGGATCAACAGGCGGCCTTGCAGCGGGGTTATATCCTGCAAACGATCGGTCGCAATGAGGATGCGCGCGCGGCTTTTACGGCTCTGATTGAGGCTCAGCCGGATTTTGCCGCCGCTTACAACAATCTAGCTCTCTTGGAACTTGATGGCTTCGCTAACGTCGAAGGAGCCGCGGTGCATGCCCGCAAGGCCCGCGCGCTCGACGCCGCACAGCCTGCGATCGCCGACACCCTGGGATGGATCGAATGGAAGCTCGGGAATTTTCCCGCGGCGCTGGCGTTGTTGACCGAAGCTGCCGGGAAGCTGGAGGACAACCCCGAGGTTCAATATCATCTTGGGATGGCCCATTATTCGATGGGGCAGGCGGCCGAAGCCGGCGTGGCCTTCAAGAAGGCACTCGCCGCTGGCAGCGAATTTCCACAGAAGGCGGAGGCCGAGAAATATCTGGCGCTGATGGGGGAGGCCGGCAAGGCGACTGAGGATCAGTTGCAGGCCCGGATTGCGGAGAACCCGAAAGACGTGATGGCCCACCTGCAAGTTGCGGCCTTGCTCGCCGGCAGTGGCCGCGCCGAGGAGGCGCTCGCCGCCTATCAGAAAGCGCAGGAGGTGAATCCCGCGATTCCCGCAGCGCTTGTCGGACAGGCCCGCCTTTACGGGGGTCCGCTGAATTTGCCAGAAAAGGCACTCAAAGCGGCGACGGCGGCCCGCGAGCTTGCCCCCCGGGATCCGCAGGTGACTGCCGGTCTGGGATTTGCCAAATGGTTGGTGGGCGAGCACGAGGAAGCATACGGTTTGCTGAAGGACGCTGTCGCGGTTTTGGATGAGGATGCCACCGTCGCCTTCGATTACGGCCGCGCCGCATACAGCCTGGGGCGTGTGACCGAAGCCCGGACGGCAATGAATCGCGTCGCTACTGCGGAATCGCCCATGGCGGAGGAGGCAAAAATTTTCCTGCGTCTCACCGAAGAAACCTCGTTGGCTGGACCGGGAATTGCCGCCGAGGTGGAAAATGCGCTAGCCAAGGACCCGCAAAACGTGGCCGCGCTGATGCTGCGCGGTGCGCTGGAGGAAGCTGCCGGTAACAGCCCGGCAGCCACCTACTTGGAAATTCTCAAGATCCACCCGCGCTTCGATCCCGCCCGGGTGCGGCTTGCCACGCTCTATCTCAACGATCCCGCGAAGCTGGATCAGGCACTGGAGCTGGCGCGTGAGGCGCGCTCGCGGATGCCGGAAGATCCCGAGGTGACCCGGATTTTCGCGCTGCTTAACTACCGCAAGGGTGATTTCAAGTATGCCGCTCAAGTGTTTGCCGAGCTTTCGATCCAGCGGCCGCTGGTGGCCGGCGAGCTGTTCATGCAGGGCATGGCGTTGATCAATTCCGACCAGCCAGCGAAGGCGCGCCCGATTCTTGAGAATGCGCTGAAGGCGGGTCTCCCTGAGGCCGATGCGGCGCTGGCCAAAGAGGCGCTCGCGGGGACCCAGTGATTGAAAACAATTGCCTTGGATCTTCTCTGCGCTGTCCGGAGTTCAAGCTTCAGCTTGCCTCTTCCAGAGCACGGTAAACCGTGAACTCCGGACCGCTTGTTGGTGGCACGCGGCCAAACTCTACGAAATGAGCGCCTGCTCGATGGATTTGAGGATTTCCACGCGACCGCTGCGGTTTTTCGAAGAGCTGAGGATGATGGGGGGCGTGATGTTCAAGAGCTCGACCACCCGTTGCACAAAAACCTCGGCATTCGTCCGGGTTTTGGCGGGCGATTGTTTGTCGGCCTTGGTGAAAACCAGAGTGAACGGGACCGCGCAGCCCGAAAGCCAGGCGATGAAATCGAGGTCGATGGGTTGAGGC
>JBIPND010000746.1:0-5976 GCA_044374015.1 Luteolibacter sp.
GCCCGGCTTCTTCCTGCTCGACGACCCCTTCACCGACATGGACACCACCCGCCGCGCCGCCGCCATCCAGGCCATCGGAACCTTCGCGGAAAACCACCAGGTCCTCTTCTTCACCTGCCACCCGGAACACGCCGGTGAGTTGCAGAGTCTCGTGAGCGCGAAAAACCTTCAAATAACGACATGAACCACAAAGCAAGCTATGCCGCCTTTAACACCATGACCGACATCGCCTCCCGTCCGCCGCAAAGCCCGCGCTTCCGCCGCGACTTAATGTATGCAAATATTGACGCCCTACCTAAATTCTAACAAAATAGAAATCTGCCAACCAAATGAGCAACTGGAGTCCATTCCTTCATAAGCTTGGACGATTTATGGCGGCCTGCGAAACCAAGGGACAATTGCGCCCATCAGCGGTCGTCTCTCTACCCTGTCTTGACTACGCCTCTGTCATGCTGTCTTCCGGGATTATAGCTGCTTGTTTCAAAAACACTGACCCCGTATCAAGTAATCCAAATGAATGGGGAAATTCTTTGGGAAAGGCAGTATGTTTCCCAAGGATAAAGATCATCGATGGTAATAAAAATCTCTATCTATCAAAAGGATTTGTCGATTCAATTGAGAACTATAATGGAGTGAATCGACTGCTTGTAAAGTGGGTGGAAAATAGCAACCTTACTCAAGAGCGAGCAGTTGAGAGTCGCTGGCTTCCATTGGTTTTTCTGATTGACGACGTTCCAGTCGTTGAACGAAAAAAGCCTGGCAGTGTTCTTGCCCGTCATGTTCAAAGTCTGGAAACAGTTTTGGGCGAGTCGGGCCTTTGCAGCCTCGTTGCAAGTTCTCACAATTCGGTCTGTCTCATTGATACGAAAAGCCGGGTAATTTCGGAGGTGAAGCAACGAATCCCGCTATCCAAGATTGGTTTGACTCCGGACGACTTGAGCCTGGTGCTTCGAGATCTAGTAAGGCTCGACCAAGAAGGTGGCGAAGCCATGGCAGAAACCTACTGTTGCAGGGTAACAACTGAACCAGAAGATAAATGGCCAATTACCGTTTTTGCGGGTTCTCTCCGCTTTCTAAAACATTGGGATAACAGCGATTCACCAGTCCGAGTCGCTCTTATCAGCCCTTCTGAGACAAATTACATGGATGCGGTTTCATTCGCCAATGATCTCTTTTCCCAACGATCTAATAATGAACTGAAAATACCCGACGATCTGTTGAGGACGAAACCCATGTCGATTGATATTCAGCTTATGTATCTATAATATAATGAGTACTATTGAAGAAATTGACAGCTTGTATGAGGCTTCGGATGTTGCAGGGGATGATGGGTGGCAGGTGTTCCAAATTGCATGGCCAGCTTTACGAAGCTATCACCAGTCATTACGGAATCTTGAATCCTGTCTGAAAGAGCACGATCTCCTCGAAGAATGGGGTATTTTTCTTGCTTTCAGCAAGCGGTTCCAATTTTTCCTATCAACGACACCACTTGCACCATCAGTGATCTTGAAGGTGATGCTTAGCTGGAAGAAAACACCGAGCCCGAGTCTAGCCCGCCTGAGGGCGGCGTCCCCTGAATCTGTCTCCAGGATTGTGGATGAAGTCAGCTCGTCTTTTGATCAACTTCAAGTTGATACTGTCTCTCCGCTTTGGAAAGTTGCGATGGCCGAGTGCCTTGCCCGGCACGACGACGGCGCAACCATAGCGGTTCTCTATTCGGACAATCGATTGGGCGGTTTGTTTGAGACTCTTTTGTCATCCAGTGAGACTGCTCATCTGAACTTCTATCCAGTGCGGGCTACCGATCTGAAGGTTCCCTGGATTTATGACCAACTGATGGTGTTCGGGCCAACACGCAGGCGTTTTGATGATGGAAGCGGATTCGTATTCAAAAGCCCAAGAGCACATTTGCTGACTCTTTTTGTTCCTGATTTCTTTCGTGCGGACATTCCTTCTCCCTATGAGCTTGCGGGTTCTCCTCACCGGCCGGGCTCTAAAGCTGCCATCCATGAGCATCTAACGTTCAAACAACCTGTCGTTTGCAAGCGCAACCCATATAAAATGAATCAAACGGAAGACGGTCAGGTTGCGGCCTTTCGGACTACGGATGAAACCTCGGTCGAAGATGAATGGCTCAATGTGCTTCCCATTCCAAAGGTCAATTACCAGCCGTTCAATGATCGAGATTTTCGGGACGGGGAGAAAATCGAAACCGTGGCGGCCAAACAGGTTTTCCTCTCCGCTGACCATGTCGTCTATTTGCTGGAGGATGGTTCGACTTACCGTCTGGTTGATCATCTGAATGAGGAAAGTGGGAATAGAACTTGCGAGGGTGTCGAACATGTAAATGTTGATGAGATTGGTTCCGGTGAAATACTCTTGTTCTCCGAGGAAGGCGGCGGAGAGATGATTTTCGCGGTAGCAAACCAGATTCTAGGAAACGATGCCGAACGTCTCAGAAACATCCAGAAATCATGGAAAAGCACATACAATTTAAAAGCTCTCATTGAATCCGACACCAAGATTATTAGGGACTTGAAAGCTCTTGGGGCAAAAGCGGTCACTCCCGGCATGATCAACAACTGGCGCTCGCCATTAAATATCGGGCCCGGGAGCTGGTCTAATTTCGAAGCACTTCTCAAATACTGTGGTCTGGAAGAGCGCAAGAAGGAGATTTTTAACGCCACCCGTTCCATTCGTTCGGCTCACGTTCAGGCAGGAGCTCAGCTTGCGGGGCGTCTGTTGGAATTGATGAGGGGGCAGTCACTGGATCAGTTGCACGCCGAAGGAAAGCAAGTTTTCGGAGGCACAAAAAGGGTTCCCACTCAAAAAGTGGCGTTTTTTGTTCAAGCCGTGGTGCCTGGGAGAATCGATGTCTCCCCTAACGATCTCGCCCAACCCATCCCAATAGAAGAGGGCTTATGGCTCTGATGCTTCCCTCAATCTGCCCTGCTACCGCGCCCCCCGGGGAACGCGAGTTGTTTCGTCGACTGCGTGATGATCCGGATACCAAGGATTGGATTGTGCTCCATAGTCTCGATCTGGCCCGCCATGTCTGCAATGTGTCGGGAGAAGCAGATTTTGTGGTCATTGTTCCATCCCATGGAATTCTTGTTGTTGAGGTGAAGTCACACCTGACCATAGTTGTCGATGGACAGGGATGGTACATGGGGCACGATCCAGTTGATCTCAGGGGACCGTTCAAGCAGGCATCGGAGGCAATGCACTCCATCCGCAATTATCTCATGGATTGTGATAAATCCTTCGGTTCGCTTGTGATCTGGTCGGCAGCATGCTTTCCCCGGGTTGATTTCCGTCAGAAGAGCCCCGAGTGGCATGATTGGCAGGTAATCAACCGTTCCAGGCTCACAAGCGCTCCCGTTTCCCGGATCATTCTTGGCATTCTGGCTCAAGGACGTGACTTGCTCTCAACTATAGGACTTGCCTGCGCCAACAATCAAGCATGCCATGCCTCGTTGGAGAGATGCGAGGCCGCCAGCAAAATACTACGGCCGAGGTTTGAATTCGCGCTGTCACCAAAGGCCAGGCGCAAAGAGCAGGACGAGGAATTGTTGAGCCTTACCGAGGAGCAGTTCACCGCCATCGACCAAGCATCGCTTAATCCGAGGGTCGTTTTCTCAGGGCCTGCCGGGGCTGGCAAGACGGTCCTCGCAATGGAGGCCTTGAGGCGCGAAACCGAGTCAGGCGCGGCGAAGAAGGCCGCACTCTTCTGTTTCACCAAACTCTTGGGAGGCGAACTCGCAAAAAAAGCCGCAACCAGTGTTCCAAATGCAATGGTGGGCCACATCGATGCTTGGCTTTCGGGCGTTGCCAAACCCCTGATTACCCAAGCGGATCGTGAGAATCCTGAATTTTTCAAAGGCTTACTTGCTTCACGTGCCATCGATGCGTTGCTCTCCGACGAATCAAAAAGCCAGCAATTCGACTTCCTTGTCCTCGATGAGGCCCAAGACCTCCTTCAGCCCCATTACCTCGATGTGCTAGACCTTGTTCTCGAGGGTGGTCTGGCGGGCGGGCGTTGGCTCATGTTTGGCGACTTTGTGGGTCAGGACATTTTCACTCAGGGTAAAATCGGCTTGGAAACCTTCGTGACTGACCGATGCCCCTCGGCTGCGCGCTTCCTCCTGACCACCAACTGCCGGAACACGAAGGCGATTTCCGAATACATTGTGACCCTTGGGAAACTGGATCCCCCATACCGCAGAGTACTTCGTCCCGATGACCGCGTGGATCCCGAACTCGAATTCTGGAAGTCACGGGAACAACAGCGGACGTTGGTCACTTCGTTCATCCAGAGGAGTCTGGCCGATGGCTTTGGTCTCGGGGACATTGTCCTCTTGAGCCCTCGCGCTGAGGGGTCGATCGGGCACCTTCTGGGATCGGATCCAGAGTGGTCTTCCCGGGTGGCTCCATGGGGGAGCCGTTCCGACCGGATTGGCTATGCCACGATCCAAGGATTCAAGGGGCTCGAGGCTCCGGTTGTCCTTGTCACGGACTTTGAGGCCATGGATAGTTCGCAGCAGCAGTCGCTCTTTTACATTGGGCTTTCCAGGGCATTACATCGGCTCGGCATTTTCCTCAAAGACGACCTGAAATCCTTTGTTCGTTCGATCACCTGACATCCGCTCATGACACAGCAAGAGAAACTCCAGCGTCACCTCACCAACCGGGACAAATTTATTGCGGCAATCGCTGGTGAGGTTTTTGGGCCGGGAAGCAGATTCGAGCAGAAAGAAACGCTGCTTGCCGATCCGACTCCCTACGACATCACCCAGCCAATCGCTTTCGAAAAGTGGGAGGATTACGGCAAGGTGCGACCTGTTGTGAAGGACACTTTGGAGGAGATTCTCCGGGATGATCGTCCTTCCAGTCGTTTCGGCATGGGAATTCTGTTTCCTCAAGAAGACGAAGCAGTTCGTCAGGCCGACGACGACCAGACGGCAGCGGAAGAGTCTGGAGCCCGGAACCTGGACAATGAGGGGGGCAAGATTTCCAAGGAAGAAGCGGATGCCCTCGAAAGAACCGAGAAGGATGAGGCCGAGCGCAGCAAGAAGCAGGAAAAGCGCGCCGCAGAGCTGACAAAGTCATCCGACACCGGTACTGTTGGAGAAGAGGACAGCGATTCTGCCACGGAAACCGCCGACCTTCGACTGACAAATCTGCGGCGTCAGCGCAGCATCGGCATTTCATTCGTAGTGGATGCCTCCACCGCTGGAGATCTGGTGTTGCATGTCACTGGGGGCCGTTACAAGCGTGTCAGGGACGTCAAGGTCAAGGAAAGCAAGGGCAAGCGGGAGATTGTCTGGTGGGCCCGCCGCCGGGTTGACCGGGAAATCAGGATTCCCTTTTCGAACATTCTCTCTGCAAAAGGTTTCATGCCTGCGGTATGTCTGGATCTGGAGAAAGAGGAAGGACTCCCGCCACTCGATTTGAGGCTAGAGGTGCTTGTCCGCGGCAAGGAAAGAATTCCAGGCGATGATCACCCTGCAAGCGCCCGTCTCTTGACGATCACTCTGGTAAATCGCAGCGAATGCAAAAAGCGGGAAGCTTTGGACGAACTCTGCTTCTTCCAGTCGCGCTTCACAGTGACAGCTGCGGATGCGGCCACGGCCATCCTGCCCTATCCGAGAAGCCGGGTTGTGAACGAGAGCCATGAGCACCGATCGCTGGACCTGCTTTATCGTCACGAACGGACGTTCTCGACGGGACACGGTTGCGCCGGCACATGGGAAGCTGATGAAAATGCCCTTTCGGCCAGCAGCGTTTGCGCTGAAGTATTGCCTAGCTGCGAGAGTCCTGCAATCACGCCGGAACTTGAATACAACGATCCCAAAACAGGGAACCTGAAGGCACTAAAGATCCCTTTGTCGTTGCTTGCGGATGAAAAGAAAATTGTAGAGGCGCTTGGGCAACTCCGGTTGATGGTCGAACTCTATGAAAAGTGGATCAAGGATC
>JBIPND010000205.1:0-5958 GCA_044374015.1 Luteolibacter sp.
CATCGAAACCTGCGGCCTCGGCAACGTCCGCCGCAAAATGATCCGCACCCTTTCCAAAGGCTACCGCCAACGCGTCGGCCTCGCCGATGCTCTCGTCCACGACCCCGAGCTGCTCATCCTCGACGAGCCGACCAACGGCCTCGACCCCAACCAGATCCGCCAGATCCGCGAGCTCATCCGCCAGCTCGGCCAATCCCACACCGTGCTCATTTCCACCCACATCCTGCCGGAAGTGGAAATGACCTGCAACCGCGTCATCATCATCGATGGCGGCCAAATCAAAGCCGCCGACACTCCCGCCAACCTCGTCGGCCAAATGCGCGCCGCCGGCCGGATCCAGGTGGAAATCCAGGCCGACCCCGAGGTCGTCGCCGCCGCCCTCAACCGCATCGACAAGGTGAAAAAAGTTACGCCCGAAGCCCTTGAAGACGGTTGGACCCGCTACACCGTCTGGGTCGATTCCGGCACCGACTCGCGCGAACGCATCCACCAGCTCGCCGCGCAAAACGGCTGGCCGCTGCGATCGCTTTTCCGCCACGTCGCGACGCTTGAAGATGTCTTCGTCGAACTCACGCGCCGGGATTGATCACTCACCCAGTCCCTTGGCGTAAACGTCCTCTTCGGTGAAAACAATCATCATCGGGCGGCAGCAGACTTCGCAATCGTAGTCCACTTCCGCCGGCATTTCATCCGGGTGCGGCATGGCGACATCGAAAACCTCGAAACAGGTCGGGCAGGTGACTTGGGCGAATTCCATGACGGAGCGTGGCACGCGATCCGGATTTTTCAAATGGCGGAATCACCCGGCTTGCAAGCGCTGACCGGCATGGCACTCTCTCGCCGCATGCGCGCGAAGACATTGTTCGAGAAAATCTGCGACAAAGAAATCCCCGCGACGATTCTGCATGAGGACGAACTCTGCGTCGCCTTTCGGGACATTTCACCGCAGGCGCCCCAGCACATTCTCATCATCCCGCGCAAGCCGGTCCCGCGCATCGGTCTGGCCGCGGCGGAGGATGCATCTTTGTTAGGGCATCTGCTGCTCACCGCCGCGCAGGTCGCCCGCAGCGAGGGAATTTCGGAAACCGGCTACCGGCTCGTCATCAACAACGGCCCGGACGGCGGCGAGGCGGTGCCGCACCTGCATGTCCACTTGTTAGGCGGAAGGCAGCTCCAGTGGCCGCCGGGATGAATTTTTTTGGGAGCACCTGCGCCCTCGCCGGTGGTTTTCGGCGCCCTCGCCGGAAACTGCGTCGATTGGCGTGCGGCGCCTGTCTTTGGCGAGGGCGCCAAAGACAACACGCGGGGGCGCGTGTGCTCCCCTTTAAGAACTCGAAAACTCATCATGAAACCTGGAATCCGTCATTTCCTCGCCGGCCTGTTGCTGGCCGGTGCCAGTTGCGCGCAAGCCCCGAAGGCTGCCCCTCCGCCGCGTGTCGAACGGGTGGTGCTGGTGCACGGGTTTTTGGAAACCGGCCAGACTTTCAAGATGCTCCAAAAGCGCCTCGAAAAGCGCGGCGTCCAGTGTTTCGTCCCGCGGCTGCGCCGGAGTGACGGGCGTGGCGGCTTGGAAAATCTGGCGGTGCGCCTGAAGCAGGACATCGAGGAGCATTTCGGCACCGAGAAGCCGATCAGCATCGTCGCCTTCAGCATGGGCGGGCTGGTCAGCCGTGTGTATCTGCAAAACCTCGATGGAGCCAAACGCTGCGAGAATCTCATCACCATTTCCTCGCCGCACCAGGGCACCAACGCCGCCTGGATCTATCCGACCAAGGGTGCCGAACAAATGCGCCCGGGCAGCCAGTTTCTGGCAGAATTGCAAGGCACCGAAGGCCGGCTCGGAAACATGTCGGTCGCCTCCTATCGCACGCCGATGGACTTGGTGATCCTGCCGCCCAGGCGTTCGATCTGGGAGCGCGCGGATAATCTGGAGTTTTCCGTGCTGATGCACCCGCTGATGCTCACCAACCGCAAAGTGATTGCCGACATCGAGCGGCGGTTGTTGGAGTGACGGCTTTTCTTGGACCTTTGCCAAAGTGAAGGCGGTCCGGAGTTCACGGTTTACCGTGCTCTTCAAGAGGCAAGCTAAAGCTTGAACTCCGGACCGCGAAGCGAAGATCCCAAGCCGGGGCAGGTTTCGGCAATTGATTTTGGCAGACGGTCAAAACGCAAAACCCCGCGCGCCGGGTTCAAATCGGCGGGCGGGGTGATTTTTCAGAAGTCGGGGTTATTCGGCTTTCACTTTGCCAAGCACTTCGACGCGCACCGGCACCACACCGCGCTGGGCGAAACCCAGGCGCTCGGCGGAACCGATGGTCACATCGATGATCCGTCCCTTGGTGTAGGGGCCGCGGTCGTTGATCGTGACGATCTCGGATTTGCCGTTGGCTTCGTTGATCACCCGCACCTTGGTTCCCATGGGAAGGGTCTTGTGGGCGGCGGTGTAAGCATCGTTCGACAGGCGCTGGCCGCTGGCGGTCCGGGTACCGCGATTGGTCCGGACGGAATACCAAGAGGCCTTGCCGTGTTGTGTGGTCTTCACCGCGTATTGCGGATCGGACGGAATTTTTCGAGGTTTGGAGTTTGCATTCCCAGTCGTCGCGCAACTGGGAATAAGGATGACGCCGGCGATTGCCAGGGCCACGGATTTTAGGTTCCGGGTCAGGTTCATCGTGTTTAGTCCCCTTTGGGGTCGCGGCGGCATAACCTGCTCAGATTACGCAAACAAGACAAAAGTGCTAACGCCAAAAACGGGCAAATTCGCCGAAATGGCAGCGTTTGCGGGAGAGTATTACGGGTGTCTTAAGGATTTTTTCCAGATTTTTTTGGGCGAATGGCTGAAATTGCGGTTAAAAAACCCCTCCACTTGGGTTTGAAGCAATGCTGCGGGTGGGATCAGAAATTCTGTCCAGCATACGGAATCTGTATCTTGCCATCCGTTCCCTTCATTCCCTCGTATTCCCAGTCCAGTTCCAGAATGATCACCCATTCCTCTTAAAACAGGTTTCATACGAACGAGATTTATCAGGATATTGCCCGTCTACAATCTCAGGGTTACCGAACGATCGCGGTCGCCTTCCGCCGGATTCTTGACTTCCCGTGTTTCTTAAAAGACATTTGTCACATGGCCATCAGTTTTGAAACGATTACCAAGGAGGCGCTCGACCTCACTCCCCGGCAGAGGCTGAAATTGGCGGAAGTGTTGCTGGTCAGCGCGGATGGGGAGGCGGAGGATGATTGCCAAGCCGAGTGGGACGCGGAGATCGAGGCACGCATTCTGGCGATTGATCAAGGCCGAGAAGCCGGTGTTCCATTTGAAGAGGTCATGGCTGCGGCTGAAAAACTTTTCGTGCGATGATTGTCAAGTTTGTGGAGGAGGCTCAGTGGGAATTTCTAGAAGCCATCCGCTATTACGAAGAAGCAGAGCCGGGGTTAGGAGGGAGATTTAGCGTTGAAATCGGGAGCACGATCCGCCAACTGCGGACCCATCCTGAAACTTATCGCATTCGCAGTGGTGATCAACGTCGCATTAACCTGAAAACCTTTCCCTACTACCTCCCGTTCATCATCCGGGGAGAGACCGTTTGGGTGCTTGCGGTGGCGCATGAAAGCCGCAAACCACGGTATTGGGTTTCGCATAAGATTCCGCCAACTCGTTGATTATCTAAACCCATCCTCAGTTCGCCCTGCGTTACGCGTCCCTAACCACTTTCCCGCCCAGCGAGAGGATGCGGGCGTTGCCTTTGGCGGATTCGGCTTCGGGGATGTTGCCGTCGCAGACGTACATTTGGGAGAGGCCGGTCCAGGCGAGCAGGTCGTTCGGTTTCAAGGTAACGGCTTGCAGGCCGCAGCCGATAGCCTCCTTGATGTTGCCGGTTTTGAGGAGCGCCATGCCGAGCGCGTGCCAGCCGTCGAAGAACTCGGGATCGAGGGCGACGCAGCGGCGGTAAAGGGCGATGGCTTCGTCGAATTCGCCAACGGCGAGGTGGCCGTTGGCGTCATCGAACAGATCTTGGAGGTCGTCGGACATGGGAAAGGGCGGCGACCTGGGATCGCCGCGGTTCAGCGTTGTTTGTAGAGTTGCTCGACCTGGGCGGCTTCGATGCGGGAGGTCATCCACGACATGAAGGCGACGGTTTCGTTTTCGCCGGTGCGGGCGGTGACTTCGCTGTCGAGGCGGGTGGCGGCGTCGGTGGCTTTAACGACTTCGCGCTTGGCGACGTGGACGATGAACGCGCGGTCCGACTCGACGATGACCTCGGCGATGCCACCGGGATCGACGTTGCGGGTGGCTTCGAAGAGGTTTTTCGGCTCGGTGGCTTCGTCGGGGCGGTAGGTGCTGATGATGGAGGTGAAGGCCTTGGTTTCGTTGATGCCGGCGTCCTTGGCGGCTTCGGCGAAGGACTTGCCGGCGGCGAGCGAGGCTTTGATCTTGGTGACCGCCTCGTCGGCGGCGGCTTTCAGCGCTTCGGTGGCCTTTTCAGAAATGTATTGGGCACGGGCGTCGGCGCGGGCTTCCTCGTAGGTTTTCGCGCGGGATTTTTCCTCACCGTCGATGCGGGCGACGATCCATTGGTTTTCGCCGATGGCGATGGCCTCGGAGATTTTGGAGAAGGGATCGGAGGTTTCCTGGATCAGGAATAGTTCGTCCACGGCTTTGCCACCCCGGCTGGAGGCGCGGAGGGTGACGTCGAGGTCCTTCGGCGCGGCGGATTTGGCAAAGAGTTCGGTGGTTTTGACTTCCCAGCCGTTGGCCTTGGCGAGTTCTTCGAAGCCGTTGCCTTTTTGTTCTTCCAGTTGGAACAGGAAGTCATCGACGAGGCTGTCGACTTCGAGCTGCTTCTTGCGACGCTCTTCGGCGAGTTCGGCGGCGCGCTTGGCCTTTTCCTCTTCCTTCTTCGTGGCGGCGGCTTTTTTCGCCTCTTCGCTGGCGGTGAGGTCGGCGATGGATTCCGGCGCGTCGGCCTGGTCGGCGTCGGCGGGGAGGTTGGGAGTCACGACCACGTAGGTGAATTTGCGCAGCGGCTCGGTGGTGAAGGCGTCCTGGATGGTTTCCCAGTAGGCTTTGATCTCTTCTTCGGTGGGCTCGATTTTCTCTTCGAAAGGCGCGAGGTCGAGGCGGGCGACTTCGCCGGTGATCTGCTGGTTTTCGAGGGCGAGGTTTTTGGCGACCGCATCGCGATCCACGATCAGGCCGGAGCCGACGATGGCGTTGATTTTTTTCGAAGCGAGCACGTCGGAGGCGAGTTCGCGGATGTCGTTTTCGGTCATGCCGAGGCGGCCGATGCCTTTTTCGATGTAGTTGCGATAGATCTCGGGGTCGAACTTGCCGTCGGGTCCGGCGAAGGCGCGGAGCGACTTGATGTATTCGGAAATCTCGTCGTCGCCGGGGTAAACGCCGAATTCTTCCTTGGCTTGGCGCAGGATCATGCGGCCGATGAAGAATTTTTCGGGGGCTTCCTCTTGACTGGTGGCGCCGACGGCGGTGCCCATGAGAAATTGGTAGAGGCCGAAATCGCCGGAGCGGGCGAGGCCGGAGGTCAGCTCGTAGGCGCCGGAGCCGAGACGGCGGAATTCCTTGTCGCTGTAGGTGCGGTTGCCGATTTTCATGACCGCTTGGCCACCCATGTTCCGGATGGAACTGGAATCAAGGAATATGAAGCTGACGAACAGGATCACGAGGATCACCATGGTCAGACCGGTGTATTTGCGGATGTTTTCAATCATGAAATGTTCTGGCTGCCCTTGCGGGGTGGGAGGAGTTAAGAGGGTGAATGCAGCGGCTTCAATGGTAATTCTCCGGGAGTGGGGGTGAAAAAACCGAGGGCCGCTGAAATTCAGGCCGCCCGGTGATGCGGGCTGAGCATCAAACCGAGGTTGGGGTCCTGAATTCACTGAACAATCTGGCTTGCCCCCCGGTGGAAATGCGCGTTCCTTGCCCGTTCATGAACTTACGGT
>JBIPND010000206.1:0-5952 GCA_044374015.1 Luteolibacter sp.
TGCCGAGGTAGCGGGCCTTGTCGCCGTCGCGGAGTTCGACCGCTTCGTTTTCGCCGGTGGAGGCACCGGATGGGACTGCAGCGCGGCCGATGGCGCCGCCTTCAAGGTGGACATCGACTTCGACGGTGGGGTTGCCTCGGGAATCGATCACTTCGCGGCCGCGGATTTCAACAATGGTGGTGTAGTCCATAAGTAGTATTTTTGTTGGTTACGTTGGGTTTAAAATCAGGGATTGAACGGCTTGATCGAGCGGATCGTGAGGGTTTCCATTTCCTCGGTCACTTCGTCGCGCACTTGCACGGTGTCGCCGGGTTCGCGGCCGACGAGCGCCTTGCCGACCTCGGAAAGATAGGAGACGGTCTTGGTTTCCGGGATGGAATCCCAAGCGCCGAGCACGGTCATGATGATCTCGGTGCCGGCGGCATCGGTGAGGGTGACGATGGTGCCGATGTTCACCTTGGCGGCGTCCGAGCCTTTGAAATCGGTGCCGCGGGCGCGGGTGATGTCCTTTTCCAGCTCCCCTTGGCGATGCATGAGGTATTTCTGGAGATCCTTGGCGGACTTGTATTCGAAGTTCTCGCGGAGGTCGCCGTAGGAGCGGGCGATGGAAATGTCCTTGGTGTTCTGCGGGATGCGGTTGCGAACCAGGTCGTCGAGCTCGGCCTTTTTCTTTTCGAGGCTTTCCCACGAAACCAGCAGCATTTCTTCGGGGCGCTTGGCGTTGACGCCGCTGACGAGCTCGGCGGTTTCCGGGCGGACGCGGATGATGCGTGCCATCAGCGACTTTTTCTCGAGTTCGCCGAAGACCGGGCAATCGAGCAGGCGGCGAGCGAAATTCCGCGACTCGTTGATGTCCATGATGCCGACGAGGTCGGTGAGCAGGGATTTGTCGTCGCCGAGCAGCGATTGGAGACGGGAGGTTTTGCGCGGGCCGTCGGAAAGGTGGTCGTTTTCGAGGAGATTGAGCACCGAGGCACCGACATCCGCGCTGAAAACTTCCTGCGACGGTCCTTTGCGCTCGCGGCAGACCCAAATCAACGCGTCGGGGCCAAGCGCGCGCCGGGCGATGGCGGAACGAAGGTGATTGACGAGTGCTGGCATTCCGCCGCGTTCGAGGAGGATGCGGGCGATTTCCGTGACGCCACGGGCACCGACGCGGTCGAAAACCTGGACGATTTTGCTCACCCAGTCTTCACCGAAGGCGTTCGGGAATGCTTCATAAACAGCGCGTTGGCGACCGGATGGAAGGGCACCGGCTTCTTCCGCCAGGCGGATCGGATCGGCGGAGAGCAGAAGGTCCGACAGGCGGACGGCGGTGGGGTCGAGTTCGAGCGCTTTGGAAGTGTCGATGACCTCGTCACGGGCGGCGACGAGTTGCAAGGCTTGGCCGAGTTGGACGCGGGCTGCCTTTTTCGCACCTTCGTCGATGTCGTTGAGCAGGCGTTTGAGAGATTCCGAGTCGTTTTCGAAAGCCCCGATATCGGCGGCGATGGCTTCGAGCGCGCGGATCATGCCCTTGATATCGCGGGCGGCCTCGAAATCCGCGACGAGCGCTTGGGCGGGGCTGCGGTCGCCGACGCGGAGGACGATGGCCTCGGTGCGCTTTTGGGGGACGACGGCGAGGCGGCTTTCACGTAGCGCCTTTTTGGTGGCGTCCCACCATTTTTTGAAACCGGCCTCAGGGATGACGGTTCCGGAGAGTTCCTTTTCGAGGGCATCACCGGTCATGCTGCCGCCGTGACTCTGGAGGAGGTGGACGACGAGGGCGATCGGGTCGCTCTTGGTGAGGCTGCGGAGTTCTTCGATTTGCTCGATTTTCTTGGCGCGGAAATCCTCCGGGCCAATCCACTCGGTTTTTTGGAACGCAAACTGCAATTCCATGGTTTGACCAGCAGACTTTTCGAAGTCGATGGTGACTTTTTTTGCAGGAAGATCCCAGTCGATCACCTTACCGGCGCCGAAGGATTTATGAATACAAAAGTTTCCGGGAGCCAATTGAGAAAGGCGCTCGCCGACTGGTTTGGGAATGCGGCCGGCTTCAACCAGCTTCGCCACGTCAGGATGCATGCGGCGCAAGATGCGAAGGCAAGTTGGAAAACGCAAGGCATTCCCATGAGAAATCTGCCACGGTCAAAAATCAGGGTTGTCCGGCAGCCGGAGGAACCACGCGGGGGCGCGGTTGGCGCCCGGGCATGTTGCGGCCCTCCAGCGTCTGATCGAGGCCGCGGCGGAGGGCGAAGATGCGCCGGCGCCAATGGTCGGGCACCTTGTCGAATGTGTCCTCATAGGTGAAGTCGCCTTGGAAGATCAGTTTCTCGTCAGAGTCGTGGATGGTGACCTTGTAAACATCACCGTCGCGCTTGAGGACCGCGCGGCCGTCGTCGGTGGAGTAGCTGGCGCTTTTTTCGGCGACGTTGACCACCCGCATCGGGCCGGCGCAGTCGCCGGGCAGGATGGCGGACTCGACCATTTCGCTGGGAAACGGCCTTTGGAGCAGTGGGGCTTCGCCGAGTTTCAGTTTCACTTCGAGCGGTTTGCCAGCGCGGAAGCCAGCCAAGGTGATTTCCTCGCCGGGCTTCGAGAGGCGGAGCAAGGTGGCCAGCTGGGCTTCGTTGACGAGCATCTGGTCGCCGAGTTTCCACAGCAAATCGAACTCGCGCAGCCCGGCGGATTCGGCAGGCCCGCCATCGTCGATGGATTTGACGAGAAATCCGACTCCCGGCGGCAACGACGGGACGTGCGCGGTGATGGTCTCATCCGGCTTCGCCACGCGCAGACCCAGCCAAGCGCGGGGCGCGTGGGCGACGGGGCTGGCTGAAGTGGGTGCCACGGGCTCTGCGGCACCCACGAGAGCAGGTGATAAAAACAGGGCGGCGATGAGGGGGAGTTTCATGGTCAAAATGCGGTGATCGGCATTAGCAGAATTTCCTCACGGGGCTCTGAAATTTGGACGACGATGCCGGTTTCCAAATCGCGGAGACTGTTTTCCTCCACCACGCTGAGTCGCACCGCATGCATCGCGGAGCCGTAGGAATCCTCCTGCCAACCTTCGTCGGTCATCGATTCGATCCGGTCGGATTCGCTGATGAGAACCAGGCCGCGGGCTTTTTCGACCAATGGCGCGGACACCAGTGGCGGCAGTGCCGGGACGCCAATTGAAGGGAAAATCGCGAGTAAACCAGCGACGGCGGCGGCGATGCCTGCGGCGATGATCCAGCGATTCCGCTGAGGCACAGGCACTTCGACCGTCTCCCCCATCTCGGAGCCAGCCAAGTCATCCAGCATCGCCTCGATCTCAAATTGGCAATTCTGGCTCAATGCCGGCGGCATCAAGCGGGCGAGGGCGGCTTCGACGGCGTCAGTTTGCATGGCGGCGGTCCTCCTTCACGCGGCGCAGTTCGTGCGCCAGTTGTTCCAACGCGTAGCGATACCTCGAAGCCGCCGTGTTCGGCGAGATCGCAAGGGTTTCGGAAATCTGGAGAAATGTCAGCCCGCCCCAGAACTTCATCACCACGACTTCGCGCAGCTTCTGGCTGAGATTTTGCACGGCTTCACGCAGCACCACCGCCTCTTCATCCTCTTCCAGCACCGGATCGAGCCAGACGTCTTGGAAATCGTTGAGATAAATGATCGATTCCTCGCGCTTGCGGCGGCGGGATTCGCTGCGGTGGTGGTTCAACCCACAAAACCGGATGGTCGAAAACACCAATGGCAGGTCGGGAGTCACCCCGCCTTTGTCCGCTTGATGGTGCCACATCCGCAGAATTGCCTCTTGCACCAAATCCTCCGCGTCGTGGCGGTTGTTGCTCCAGCCGCGGGCAAACAAAAGCAGCCGCGGGCCATTTTCGGCCAGCCACTGCTTCCAGGATTGTGCGGGAGAACTCATTCTTCAAAGGTTAAATGCCTGCGCTCCGGGATTTTGTCTGCAAATTCCCGGAGTCGTGGAACTGCCCGGGAAATCAATCCAGAAAACGGATCTTGCCGGGAACCGGAAGTCGTCCAAGGGCCATTTCCGCGTGTTGTTCATCGGTGCAGGCGGAATTGATCGGCGCATCCGGGGCTTTGTCATTCGACTGCAAATAGCCGTTTTCCAGCATCCACGCTTCCACTTCCTCGCCGGAAATGTCGGGCAGCATGAGGCCGTCGATTTCGACGCACGGCGACAGGGATTGACCGCTGCGCTGCTCCATTTCCCAGCGGAAGGCGGGGTTTTTGATGATGTCTTTTTCTTCGAAGGGCAGCTCGTATTTCCGCATGATCGCGCGGATTCCTTCGCTCCAGCCGCAGAAGGTTTTGAGATAGGCGGTGATTTTCGGTGCGGTCGTCATAGGTCGGGACGATAATTCGATGAATCCAGATCGCAAGCGTCGATCCGCGGGCTGCCCCAGATCACCCGCCGCTCATCCGCGCGGGGTCGAGCAACTCGTCCAGCTCGGCGCGGCTCAGATCGAGCTCGGCGAGGCGCTCGATGCAGAGTTCGCGGACCGTGCGCCCGGAAGCCACCGATTCTTTGGCAATCGCGGCCGCCCGCTCGTAGCCGATTCTTGGAGCGAGGGCGGTGGCCATCGACAGTGAAAATTCGATCAATTCACGGCAGCGCTCCGGATTCGCCTCGATTCCATCCACGCAGCGTTCGCGAAAGGCCTTCGCCGCATTGCCCAGCAGCCGGATCGATTCGAGCAAACAGGCGGCGATCAGCGGCATCGAAACATTCAGCTCCAGAAACCCACCCGCCCCGCACCAGGTGATGGTGGTTTGGTTTCCGGCGACTCGTGCGGCGACCATGGTCACCGCTTCGGCCATCACCGGGTTGACCTTCCCCGGCATGATCGACGATCCGGGTTGGGTGGCGGGCAGCCGGATTTCGCCGATGCCGCAGCGCGGACCGCAGCCCAGCAGGCGGATGTCGCAGGCGATTTTGTGGAGCGAAACAGCGATGGTCGAGAGCTGCCCGTGGGCTTCCACGCAGGCGTCTTTGGCGGACTGGGCTTCGAAATGGTTCTCCGCCTCGGTGAAGGAAATTCCGGTTTCGGCGACAAGCCGGGCAATCGTTTTCGCGGCAAATTCCGGGTGCGCGTTCAAGCCCGTGCCCACCGCCGTGCCACCCAGCGGCAGTTCCAACAACGCAGCCAGCGCCTTCGCCGCCCGGCGTGATGCCAGCCGCGCCTGCCGCGCCCAGCCACCGAATTCCTGCCCCAGCCTCACCGGCGTCGCATCCATCAGATGGGTCCGGCCGATCTTGAGCACCTCGTGAAAATTTCCCGCCTTGGTTTCCAACGATCCCGCCAAACCATCCAGCGCGGGAATCAGCTGATCGCGAATCGCCAGCGCGGCGGAAACATGGATCGCGGTGGGAAACGTGTCGTTTGACGATTGCCCGAGATTGACGTGATCATTCGGATGGACCGCCAAGCTGGATTCTAACTGCGCGCAGCGGTTGGCGATCACTTCGTTGAGATTCATATTCGTCGAAGTGCCAGAGCCCGTCTGATAGATATCGATCGGGAACTGCCCGTCCCATTTCCCCTCGGAAATCTCCGCAGCGGCCTGGGCGATCAGACGGGCGACCGCCGGTTCGAGAAACCCGAGGGCGGCATTGGCTTCCGCCGCGCACTTTTTGATCCGCCCGTAGGCATGAATGAATGCCGGAGGCAGGGTCGTGCCCGAGATCGGAAAATTCCTCACGGCCCGCTCGGTGGCAGCTCCGTAAAGCGCCGCCGCCGGCACCTCCATCTCGCCCATCGAATCACGCTCGGTCCGGGTATCGTTCATAAGTCGAATCCTCGCCGCAAAACACTCCCCACGCAAGGAACCCCAACTGAAAGAACGCCGGGTCCGCCCTCGTTACCGGGTATTCCTTTGCCGTGATCCGCCTTTTCCAAACGCTCACCACCCTGCTCGCCGGGCTCACCATTTCCCGCGCGGATGAGTTCGCGCGAAATGCCCGGCCGC
>JBIPND010000236.1:0-5548 GCA_044374015.1 Luteolibacter sp.
CCGCCGGAATAGGTGTTGACTCCAGAAAGGAGCAGTGCGCTTCCTCCACCTTTGAACAGGCCTTGCGTGCCTGCCACGATGGCGTTGATGGCGAAATTGCTGAGAGTTTCGATGTAAGGCTGGGTGGGGCCGGCGAGGGTGAGGGTATTGGCGGCATTTCCACCGTTGCCGATGGTGACGACCACATCGGAGCTGGCACCCGTGTCGTTGAACAAGATGCCGTAGGTGGTGATTGGGGCGCTGAGGTTGATCGCTGCCGCCGCGGTCCAATCCTTGCGGAGATCCGCGCGGTCCGAGTCGGTGGTGGGAGCGGTCCCGCCGACCCAGTTGCTGCCGACATTCCAGCCGTGAGGTCCGGCATCCAGGCCGCCATTCCAAAGGATATCGGCGGCGGATGTGGCTTGGCAGGCGAGCAGCGCGGAAATCAGGGCGGTGGAGAAAAACGGTGCGCGTGGATTCTTGGGTTTCATGTAATCGTTGGTGGTTTTGGGGTTTTGTTGAGAGTGAGTGGAGGAAGGGTTTTCTGAATCCAACCTATGCAAATTGCCCGTTATCCCGGGATCCGGCTATTGTCGTAAGCGGCAAATCGCCGGCAACAGCGGGCGACGTTTCAACTCCCGGGCGTCAGCCCCGATCTTTGTACCCACCCGCTCTTCGTCCCTACGGGACGGCTCATCAAAGCCCGGCACGCAGCGCCGGGTCGGGATTCTGGGAATCCGCACGTCCTGCCGGGACGCCCAATACTGTCAGTTTAAGAATTTTTAACCGCAGATAAACTCAGATGGACGCAGCTGAAGTACACAGATAAAGACTGAATTTTCCCTCTGTTTATCTACGTTTATCCTGTTCATCTGCGGTTGAATTTTTCTTACTCTTAATGGCTAAAATGAGGTATTGGCCGGGACGCGTCATGCTGGAGAGGTGGCTTATGTCCGAAGCCGTCGTCGCCAACTTCCGGCGCCGCCCATGGCATGAACCGTCCATTCAGGACGGAATCCCATTTCCATGCCAACCACCCGGCACTGCGTGCCGGGCTGGGATGAAAGGTCCCGTTGGGACCGCAGATCTCTCCGGCCTTGCGGGAAATGGGTAGAAAGATCTGTCGGGCTCTTTTCTGGACAGTGGCAGGCGGCGTCCCCAGAGTGTGGCGACTCCATGCGCATTTCAGACCGCTACATCGGAAAACAGGTGCTTTGGGGCACGCTGTATGCCGTGTTGGTGCTTGGAATCGTGCTGGTTCTGGGAAATTTGTTCAAAGAAATCCGGCCGCTGCTGGTGGAGCAAAAGGCGCCGCTAGGATTGGTGCTGCGGTTCGTGGTCACGGTGCTGCCCTTGTCGCTGATGTACACGGTGCCGTGGGGTTTCCTATCGGCGGTGCTACTGGTGTTCGGCAGGTTGTCCAGCCACCACGAAATCACCAGTTTCCGGGTGGCGGGGCTGAGTCTGGTGAGGTTGTCGGCGCCGGTGTTTGTGATCGGCTTCCTGCTGTCGCTGGCGAGCTTGTGGCTGAACACCCACGTGGTGCCCTACTCCAAGGCGACCCTGGTGCAACTGTTGTACGAACAGGCGTCGCGCGACCCGAAATCGCTGTTAAAACCCGGGGTGGTGCAGGGAAATTTCAAGGCGGATGCGGACGAAATCCAGAAAGTCCTGATCGAGGGCCGGGAGGGCGAATGGGTCGAGGGTTTCCATTACTATCAGCTTCCACTCGGCGAAAAAAACCCCGGTGAGATGACTTACGTGCACGCCGCCCGCGCGGCGCTGGCAGTGGATGAGGAAAAAAGCCAGCTGCGGGTGAAGCTCGAAAACGCCTATTTCGAAACCCACAAGGCGAATGGCGAGGTCGAGCTCGCGTTCGCCGGCCGCGCCGAGCCGTTGTTGATCGACCTGAAAAACCCGAAGAGCCGCAAGCTGCGCCAGAGCGCGATGACCAACCGGGAAATCCTCGATGAAATTTCCACCAACCCCGACCTAACCGCGAGCAAACAGGTGGGGATGCGCTCGGAGATCACCCGCCGCTATTCGTTTTCGATGGCCTGCTTCGCCTTCGCCTTCGTGGCCGTGCCGCTCGGGATGAACACCCGCCGCCGGGATTCCTCCTCCGGGCTGATCATCAGCCTGCTGATCGGCACCGGTTATTTCCTCATCACGATGCTGGCGGACCAGTTCAAGTCCGATGCCGGGGCCACCGCGATGCTGTGGTCGCCGAACGTCGCCTGCATCCTGTTAGGCTTATTTCTTTTCCGCAAGGCCCGTTTCAGGTAGGCTCACCGGGTTCGATGAAAATTCTGCGAATACTCAACAAGGCCAGCCGCGATGTGCGGGATTTTTTCGCGGCGGAGCACGTCGCCCTGGCCCCCTTCACCAAGGATCTGAAACGCTACAGTTTTCACAAACTCCGCGCCGATGGCTGGGCCGCGGCGAACGTGACGACCTTGGCGCTGGCGCAGGGCATCGCCTTCGCCGCGATCGCCGGGCTGCCGGTGGTCTATGGCATCATCTGCACCGCGGTGGCGGCGTTTGTCGCGCCGTTTTTCGCCGGTTCGCGGCACACGATTCTGGGGCCGACCAATGCCACGGCGTTCATGCTGTTCAGTTTCTTTTCGGTGAACCCGACGCTGGCCGGACGGATGCCGGAGCTGGTCCCGCTGTTGGTGTTGATGGTGGGACTGCTGGCGACGGCGGGCGCGCTTTTCCGGGTGGCGGACTTGCTGCAATACGTTTCCCGCAGCGTGTTGGTGGGCTACATCTCGGGGGCGGCGCTGCTGATCATGGTCAACCAGCTCAAACCGCTGCTCGGGATCTCGAATCATGTGGATGACGAGGCGTCATCGAGCTTTGTCGGGTTGCTGATCCACTTGCCCGAAGCGCTGGTCCGCACCAACTGGACGGCGCTGCTGATCGCCGTGGCGACCTTGCTGGTGTTTTGGGCACTGCGCCGGTGGCGGCCCAAGTGGCCGGCGTTTGCCATCGCGCTGTTGATTTCCTCCGCCATTTTCGGCAGTTTGATCCATTCCGGCTGGAGATCGTTCGCGGGGGTGGAAACATTTGCGACGTTCGGGATGGCCGATTTGATCCCGAAATTCCCGAGTTTGCTGAGACCGGAGATTTTTTCCGACATTTCCTCGCTGTTGAGCATCGCCTTCGCGCTGGCGTTCCTGGCCTCGCTCGAAAACACCCTGATGGCGAAAACCCTGGCGACCACCACCGGTGACCGACCGGACGTGAACCAGGACATGTTCGCCGTCGGCGTGGCCAACGTCGCCAGCGCCTTTACCGGCGGCATGCCGGCTTCCGGTTCCCTCACCCGCTCGATGCTGAACCACGAGTCCGGGGCGCTCACCCGCTTTGCCTCGTTGTTTTCCGGGATTTACACCATGGCCATCGCCGTGGTGATCGCCGCGTCGGTCGGTTGGGGCGTGCCACTGATCGATTTTGTGCCGAAGTCCGCACTCGCCGCGTTGGTGATCGCGTTGTCGTTTTCCTTGTTCAATTTGCGCCACATCCGGATTTGCCTGCGCTCGACCTCCGACGATGCGGCGGTGCTGCTGATCACCTTCATCGCCACCCTGCTGGCCCCGTTGCACGTGGCGATTTTCATCGGCGTGGCGATTTCCATCACCTTGTTCCTGCGCAAGGCGAGCCGGCCGCATTTGGTCGAATACGATTTCAACGAAGCCGGTGAACTCCGCGAAATGGGCGAAAAACGCCAACGCCCGATTCCCTCGATTTCGATCGTCCACGTCGAGGGCGATTTGTTCTTCGGCGCCGCCGAGTTGTTCCGCACCCAGATCCAGCGCACCGTGTCCGATCCCGCGATCCAGGTGATCATCCTGCGCTTGAAAAACGCCCGGCACCTCGATGCCACCAGCGTGATGGCGCTGGAAGACCTGATCCTCTTCATGCGCCGCAAGGGGCTGCATCTGATCGTCTCCGGCGCGACCCGCGAAGTCTATCGGGTATTCAAACAATCCGGGATCCTCGTCACCCTGCAGGAAGGCTGCGACCGCGACGCCGGCGAAAGCAACGTTTTCCTAACCAACCCGCAGAACCCGAATCTATCGACCCGCTCGGCGCTCAAGCGCGCCCAACAACTGCTGGGCACCGACAAGGCGGACATCCGGATTTTCTACGACCCCAACCAACCGAAAGCCAGCCCATGAAACGCTACGCCCTTCCCGCCCTCGCTGTTATTTTGCTCGCCGCGTTCGGCGTCTGGTGGTTCTCGCCAGGGCAGGTGCTCAAGCGGCGCAGCAAGACCCTGCTCAGCACGCTCACCCTCAATGCCGGCACTGGCATTCCCGGCAGGCAGATGGGCACCTATTCGCTCAACGCGCTGTTAGCCTCCGAGGTCGAACTGGAAAACCCGACCCTGCGCGAGGCCCAGGGAACCTTCGAGCGCGGCGAAATCGAATCCGCCTTCTCCTGGCTGTGCAATCAAGCGAAGCAAACCCGCTTCGAACTCGCGCGCTTCAACCAAATCACCGTCAGCGGCGACCAGGCCACCGTGGCCCTGACGCTCACCGGCCTCGTCGAGTTGCCGAACTACCGCCCGGTGGATGGCAAATACGACGCGATCTTCAACTGGGTGAAGGAAAAAGACGGCTGGCGGCTCAGCCGCGCGAGTTGGAAGGACACCCCCTGAGACGGGCGCGCTCGCGCCGGGCCCCCGTCAGTAATACGGCTTGAGCATCCAATAACAGATCGGGCCGGTGACGGCGACGTAGAGCCACAGCGGGAACACCCAGCGGGCGAGCTTGCGGTGGGCGGCGAAGCGGTTGGTCCAGCCGGCGATGAAGGTGAACAGGATGAACGGCAGGCTGACGGCTGCCAGAATGATGTGGGAGATCAGCAAAACCAGATAGAGTCCCCGCAGCGGCGCGTCTTTGGGGAAGCGGGTCTCCTCGGTGGTGAAATGATAGGCGACGTAGCAGAGCAGGAACAACACCGACAAGCCCATCGCGGTGAGGATCAGATTGCGGTGCAGTGAGATCCTGCCCTTTTTCACGGCGACGATGGCGGCGACCAGGGCGATGGCGACCAGCGAGTTCAGCAAGGCGTGGACCGGCGGCAGGAAGGCGACCGACCAGCCGTCCGGCAGCGGAATCTTCGGCCCGCGCATGACGACGACGAGCCCGAGCACCAAGGCGGTTAGAATCCACGCGGCAATCCCGAGTTTTTTGGAAAGCGCTTCGTCAGGCGTGCGGGAGAGCCACTGCTTGCGTTCGTCGTTCATCAGATGCCGGGCGTTTCGTTTTTATCGAGTTCGGTGCGGATACGGTTGAACAACTGGTCCTTGAGTTTTTGATAGAGTTCGGGGTCGCGTTTTTTCGCTTCTTCGGAGCGGGCGTCGGCGAGCGGCCATTTGCCGATGACGCGGAATTCGCGGTCCACCAACAGGAAGCCGAGGTCGTGGGCGTATTTGCCGTTGGCCTCGATGTCGAGCGGGTCGGTGCGCTCGCGGATGCCGAAGAATTTGAGTTCCTGTTCGAGGTAGGTGTGGGTGGCTTTGGTGTCGCCGGCGTTGAGGAACCACCAGTTTTTGGTT
>JBIPND010000207.1:0-5942 GCA_044374015.1 Luteolibacter sp.
CTCGATGGCACCCTTGGCCATGTTTTTATCGACGTCGCAGAGGAAGGCGATGCGGTTGCCGCTGGCGATTTCCGAGATGTCGCTCAAGCCCTTGCCGCCGCATCCGACCGCCGCGACGTTGAGTTGTTTGAGGGCTTTTTCCTGGCCCAGTAGAAGATTTGGAGCAAAAGCGGTGCCGGCAAGTGCGGCGGTGGTTTTGAGGAAACTGCGGCGGGATGAGCTTTGCATAGTGAGGATGGATTCGAGCGGGATTACCTGTCGGGGCTTTCTAACGTTGATACGGCCTGAATTATTTCAGGAGGTTTCACGATATCACGCTCAAACTTGCAAAAAATTCGCCAACCCGGCCAGGTGAGTGGGCAGTCGCCGGATTGACAACCCAGGGCGCGCTGGGCATCTTGCGGCCATGATATTCGCAAACCGCCGGTCCGTGGGTCCCGCCAGACTGCCTGTGTTTGCACTTTCCTGTTGGTTGTTAGGCCTGATCGCTTTCAGCCAGCTGCTGGTGGCGGGCATGGCCCTTGCGACCAAATTCGATGAATCCCGCCAAGTGCGCTACATCGAGAAAACCGTGCCGAAGACCGTGGTGATCCGGATTCCGGCCGCCGCCAGCGAGTCCGCCCCCCCGCGAAACCCGATCGTCTCACGCCCGCCGGCGCCCCCGACGGCCGCGCCGATGGTGCCCGCCGTCGCGCCGACGCCGGTGAACACTCCGAAAATCGATGATCCGCGAGCCGAGCGTCTTGTCCACGAGGCCCGGCAGGCCCGCGTGGCTGGCGACATGGGCCTGGCGATCATGAAACTGGAAGAAGCGCTCTCGCAATCGCCCGAGGAACCCAACGTCCACTACGAAATGGGCCTGGTGCACGAGCAAATGGGCGTTTTCGACGTCTCCGCCGCCCATTACGAAAAGGTTTTCCAAATGGGCGTCTCCGGCGCCGGCACCCTCTACGAACTCGCCGCCGCGAAACTCCGCGACGGCTTCGAGCAGCCCGGCGCGATGCTCGGCAAACTCGCCCTTGGCCGCGTCCGCATCTTCAGCGAACCACCGGGCGACGAGGGCCAGCGGGTGCTGCTCACCATCCCGGTGCAAAAAGCTCCGGCGGAGGAAATCGACGTCGGCGAAATTTCGGTGTCCGTCCTGTTTTTCAACCGCACCTCGAAAGGCGAGATCATCCAACTGGAGGACAAATCCTGGGTGACCGAGCAGTGGGTTTCCCTGCCCTTCGACTGGGCGGGCGGCGAAGAAAGCCTGCGCATGAATTACCTCATTCCCTCGCAGGATTCCCAAACCGAACACCTTTTTGGCGAGCGCGCCTATTACGGCCAGGTCGTGTCCCTGCTTTACAAGGGCGAGGTGCTCGATATCCAGGCATGGCCGCGCGATCTGGCCGCGAGGCTTCCACAATCGCCGCTGGCGGCTCCCGCCGGTGGCGAGCTGCTGCCCGAATTCCAAGACACGCTGCCGCCCGATTTTGATCCGAATCTGCCGCTGCTGCCGCCACTGCCCAGCCGTTGAGCGAGTCCCCTTCCCTTTTTCCCCAATGCATCCCATTCCAGAAGATCGCCTGCTTGGCGAATACCGTCTCAAGCAGCTTCTGGATGAAAACACCCTCACCCGGACCTGGCTGGCCGAGCAGGTCTCGGTGGCGCGGCTGGTGCTGGTCGATGAGCTGCTGGAAGACTCCCAGCGCCACGCGTTTTTGGCGAACGTGCGAGTGAAAGCCGCCGTCGATCACCCGTTGGTCAGTTCGGTTTACGAGGCGGTTGACGAACCCGGGCTGTGTTTTTACGCCCACGAACTCCTGCCCGGCATTTCACTATTTGAGCGGAAAAGCTCCGGTCATCCGCTCAGTCCCGCCCGCCTCGCCCATGTTCTCAAACGGGTGGCCGAAGCGAATCTCCAACACGAAACCCTTGCCCACGCCACCTCGCTGCTGGAAATCGGCTCGATTTATCTCGATGAACATGGCGTGGTTCGCTTGAAAAACCTGGCCATGGCCGGACCGCGGACTCCGGATCAATCCACCCGTGACATCGTCCACCTCGGCACGGCGCTCACCGAGCTGGTCGCCTCCGGACAACCCGGTGGCACCCGGATCCAAACACTGCTCAGCTGGATGCGCGGCGAGGGGCTCGAACTGCCGATCCGCTGGGACCAAACCCGCGATTACTGCGAACAAATCGAGCAGCAGCTTGCCGATTCCACGCCCACCGCGCCGCCCGCCCCGAAAGCAGCCGCTTCCCGTGGGAAAATCCCGGTGGCATGGATTGTGATGACCGCCGGTCTGGTTCTACTCGGAATCTTCGTGCTCGCCATCCTGCTGCGTCCAGCCGTGCCCCCCGCCGCGCCGCGCGCGAGTCTGCCGGGGGCCGTGCTCATTGCCGAGGGAATCCATCCCACGCCGGACGGCACCGAAGAACCCCTGCGGGCATTTCGAATTTCCGCCCACGAAGTGACGATCGGCCAATACGCCGAGTTTCTCGAAACCCTGCAAATGCTCGCCAAGGACAACCGCGAACGCACGTTTGACCACGAAAACCAGCCTCCCGAAAAATCCTCCCACCTCCCGGATCGCTGGTCCGCGTTGCTCGCCGCCGCCAAAACCAACGGCACTTGGATGGACCAGCCGGTGACCTTGGATTCGCCGGTCGTCGGCGTCGATTGGTGGGACGCTTCCGCTTACGTCGAGTGGAAACAAGCCCGTCTTCCCAGCCAGGAAGAATGGTTCGCCGCATTGAAAAAGGACGTCGCCACCCCCGCCACCCTTGTCCCGGGAGAATGGCTGCCGGTGACGACGGAAACGGTGGACCGCACCCCGGCCGGGTTGATTGGCATGGCCGGCTCGGTCTGTGAATGGACCCGCCGCCCGGCTGCCAATCCCGCCAATCCGCTGGGCGAGCGGCTGTGGGTGATCATCGGCGGTTCGTATTTGAAACCCGGGAGCAACGCGCTTTCCCGCGAGTGGGTCAACGATCGCAACCTGCGCCGCCCGGACCTCGGCTTCCGCGTGGTGTTCGATGCGCCTTAACTCAGTTTTGCTCCAGCTGTTCGATCACACTGGGCAGTTTTAAATAATCGATCGCCTCGCCCAGCCATTTGCCTTTGGAATCCGCCACGTAAACGCTGCCATCGACGGCGACTTGCAACTTTGAGCCGCTGGGAAACCGGGTGGCGAGTTGTTTGGAAATGAGACGGAGCAGGTCTTTCGAATTGACGCGGAACCGGTCCACCGAGCCTCGTTCGGTGGTGTCCGAGGCGCTGGTTTTTTTCTGGGTGTAACAAAGCAGCTCCAGTTTCAGGACCGACTCGACGCTGGCTTGCAGGGCAATGGCGGAGCCCAGAAACAGGCTGGTGATGAGGAGGCGCTGGAGTTTCATGATGATTTCAGAGGGGTTGAGAGATTGCCGGGAATGAGGACTGCCTTTCTCCAGAATTTGCGGGACCCTGAGACTACTTTTAAATTCCTGAAATTCAATTAAAACTTAGAATCCGGATTTCGGTGCGTGATCCGGTTGACGCGGGCGGGGAAGGCGCTAGTTTCCGCACACGCTTATGAAAAAACGAGGTTTTCGCAGTTCACTCAGTCCGAATGGCATTCTTCGCTGGTCCACCGCCTGCATCCTGGCGGGCGGGGTGGCGGGGTTGACCGGGTGCGATCAGAGCGTGAGTCACGTGATCACCGAAAAGGACGTCGAGATGGCGACCACCCAGTCGCAACTGGAAAAAATGGACTCCGAGCGCTCGCGCCTGACGCGCGGCGAGGTGGCCAACAATTTCCCGCTGACGGGCTTGGGATACTACCATGCGGATGCGCGGGATTTTTATCCGCACCCTTACAATTTTTCGCAGGACGGACGCTGGTTCGTGAACGGAGAGTGGCAGGACCAACCGGGCGGTGAAACCATCGCCGCTACCAAGCCGACGCCAGAAACCTTGAAAAAGGTCGAAGCCACCTTGGAAAAAGAACAGGAACTGGCGAAAACCCAGCCCGGCAATGCCTCCGGTAACGGCGGCTTCGGGATGGGCAACGCGTTGATGATGTATTGGTTGCTGGCAGGAAATCGCGGCGCGTTCGCACCCGGCGCGGGCTTCCGCCAAGCCGGCGGACAAGCGCAAGGATGGCATCAAGGGATGGACAGCCGCCGCGCTGCCGTCGCCAGCCACGCCGCCGGAAATCCCGGCTATCAGCGGATGGTCGATCAAAGCCGGGCGACCGGGAAACCGCTGCAGGCCGGCCAATCGGTGCGCGGCGGCTTCGGCGCGCGCCGCTCGGGATTTGCGACCGGTGGCTGATTTTTCCCTCCGATGAAACCCGGCATTCGATTTGAAAGCAACCCGCTGCGGCCGGATTGGCGCGCACGCGTGGAAGCGGAAGGCCTGATCTGGCATGGCGCGGGCGACGTCCCGTATTGGTCCGAGGACGAACATCTGGTGCTTTCGCTCAAAGCGGCGGAGACGCTGGAGGACGCGGCCAGCGAGCTGCACGCGCTCTGCCTGGAAGCCTGCGACGCTATCGTCAAACGCGGATGGTGGGACCGCCTAGCGATTCCGCAGGCAGCCATCGGCATGGTCCAGACATCGTGGATGACTTCGGATTTTTCGATTTACGGCCGCTTCGATCTGGCCTGGGACGGCAAGGGCCAGCCGAAACTTCTCGAATACAACGCCGACACGCCGACCTCGCTGCTAGAAGCCGCGGTGATCCAGTGGCAGTGGCTCGAAGAAGTCGCGCCCGAGTGCGATCAGCTGAATTCAATCCATGAGGCGCTGGTGGAGCGGTGGAAATCGATCCCCGAAAACCGCATCCATTTCGCCTGCGCCTGGGAAAACCTCGAGGACCGCCAAACCATCGCCTACCTCGCCGAAACCGCCGAGCAGGCGGGCAAAACCGTGGAGCTGCTCGACATCTCGGAAATCGGATTTTCCGCGGAAGGCCGCTTCACCGATGCCGCCGAGCAACCGATCGACAAGCTGTTCAAACTCTATCCGTGGGAATGGATGGTGGAGGAGCCGTTTTTTGCGGAAATCGGCCAGGAGCGCTCGCGGTTTATCGAGCCGGCGTGGAAGATGATGTTGTCCAACAAAGGCCTGCTGCCGATTCTCTGGGAGCTCAATCCGGGGCATCCGCTGCTGCTGCCGGCCTATCTAACCAAGGAGGCGCTGTGCTCGCAAGGCGTCTCCCACTGGGTGGAAAAACCCTTCTTCGGCCGCGAAGGCGCAGGCATCTCGCTAATGGATCGCGGCAACCCACTCGCCTCCGGCGCGCCCGGACATCAGACCGAGCCGACCGTCTATCAAAAGCACGCGCCGATGTTCACCGCCGCCGGCCGCCACTTCGTCTGGGGGCTGTGGATGATCGGCGACCAATGCCGCGGGCTTTCCGCGAGAGGCGACACCTCCCCGATCACCGGAAACCTCAGCCGCTTCTACCCCCACCGCATCGAATAGGCTGCCCACTTTGGACTGCGGTGGGAAGCGAAGCGCCACACCGCTTTGGATGATTAAGCAACCCCGGCTCCTTGGCATCGCGAAGAATCCAAAGCGGTGTCGCCGTTGCACTCTGCCACCGCACTCCATACCTTGGCGGCCCCTTGGACTGCGGTGGGAAGCGAAGCGCCACACCGCTTTGGATGATTAAGCAGCCCCGGCATCGCCACCTTGCCATCGCGAAGAATCCAAAGCGGTGTCGCCGCTGCGCTCTGCCACCGCACTCCATGCATGGGCGCCCCTTTGGACTGCGGTGGGAAGCGAAGCGCCACACCGCTTTGGATGATTAAGCAGCCCCGGCCACCTTGGCTTCGCCAAGAATCCAAAGCGGTGTCGCCGCTGCGCTCTGCCACCGCACTCCATACCTTGGCGCCCCTTGGACTGCGGTGGGAAGCGAAGCGCCACACCGCTTTGGATGATTAAGCAGCCCCGGCTCCTTGGCTTCGCGAAG
>JBIPND010000208.1:0-5915 GCA_044374015.1 Luteolibacter sp.
GCCCCGGATTTCGAGGACGATTTCACCTTCGTCCCCGATCCGCCCGCCAGCGCCCGCAGCGCCGCCGCCGACCTGCGATCGGCGTTGGAATAGCCACTTGCCATCGGATTCCGGTTGGACACTATCCGGTTCGTGAAAGTCACAAAAGCCGTCATCACCGCCGCCGGGAAAAACCAGCGCACCCTCCCGCTCCAGACGCTCGTCGATCGCGATGGCGCGTCCAAATCCGCGCTCGCCATCCTCGCCGAGGAAATCAGCGGCGCAGGCATCGAGGAAATCGCCGTGATCATTTGCCCCGGCGACGAGGCCGCCTACGCCGCCGCCGCCGGCCCCCACGCGCGGCGGATGCGTTTCATCATCCAGCCCGAAGCCCTCGGCTACGGCCACGCCGTCCATTGCGCGGCCGCCTTCACCGGCAGCGACCCGTTCCTGCTGATGGTCGGCGACCACCTCTACCTCAGCCGCACCGACGCGTCCTGCACCGCCCAACTGCTCCACACCATCGCCCAGGAAAAATGCTCGGTTTCCGCGGTGCAAGCCACCCACGAAAGCAAGCTGCCCAACTACGGTGCCATCGGCGGCCGCCGCGTCCCCGGCAGCGAACGGTTCTACGAAATCGAGGCCGTGCTCGAAAAACCCACCCCCACCGAAGCCGAGCAAAAACTCGTCATCCCCGGCCTGCGCGCCGGCAACTACCTGTGCTTCTTCGGCCTCCACGTGCTCACGCCCACGGTCATGGAAATCCTCGCCCGCCAGCTCGGCGAAGGCCGTGCCGAGCTATCCACCGCCCTCTCCGAACTCGCCGCCCGCGAGCGTTACCTCGCCCACGAACTCCAAGGCCGCCGCCATGACATCGGCCTCCACTACGGCCTGCTCACCGCCCAGCTCGCCCTCGGCCTCGCCGGCAACGACCGCGACGAAGTGCTCACCCACATCGTCGAGCTGCTCGCCCAATCGCAAGCGTGACCCGTGGCGGCGGTTTCCAACCGCCAAGCCCACTCCCCCTCTGGTTTGATTGACTTATGTCCGCAGCCGTGGCCGCCAACTCCCGTCGTCGCCCCCTGCATGAACCGTCCCTGCAGGACGGAATCCATCCCCGCGCCAACCACCCGGCACCGTGTGCCGGGCTACGATGAAAGGTCCCGTTGGGACCGAAGAGCCTGAAATGCTTGTGAAATCAGGACGCGGCAGCGATTACAGCCTGCGCCAGGTGTTGCCGTCCTGTTGCAGCAGCTGGTCGGCCTCGCGCGGTCCCCAGGAGCCGGCGACGAATTCCGCCATCGGCGGCGGGCTGTCGGACTGGTGCCAGGCGTGCTCGATGTGGTCGATGAATTTCCACGCCTCCTCGACCTCGTCGCGGCGGGCGAAGAGGGTGGCGTCGCCGGCGATGGCGTCTAGCAGGAGCCGCTCGTAAGCTTCCGGGCTGCCTTTGCCGAAACTGGTGGCGTAGTGGAAGTCCATTTTCACCGGCTCCAACCGCAAGCTGGTTCCGGGGATTTTCGAAACCATGCGCAGCGAGATGCCCTCGTCCGGCTGGATGCGGATGACCAGCACGTTGCCGCCGGGCACCCCGGAGCAGGGGGTGTTGAAAAGCACGCAGGGCGCGTCTTTGAAATGCACGGATATCTCGGTGGATTTTTTCGGCAGGCGCTTGCCCATGCGGATGTAAAACGGCACGCCGCTCCAGCGCCAGGTGTCGATCAGCAGTCGAACCGCGACGTAGGCCTCGGTCTTGGATTCCGGCGAGACCCGGTCTTCCTCGCGGTAGCCGGGGACTGGATTGCCATCGATGTGGCCGGCGATGTATTGGCCGCGGACGACGTTGGCCGCGACCTTTTCCGGGGTGTCCCACTGGCGCAGCGAGCGGATGACTTTGACTTTTTCATCGCGCACCCCGTCGGCGGTTAGATCGGTAGGCGGTTCCATGGCGACCAGGCTGAGGAGCTGGAGCAGGTGGTTTTGCACCATGTCGCGCAGCGCGCCGGATTTTTCATAATAACCGCCGCGGCCGCCTTCCATGCCGAGGTTTTCGGCGCAGGTGATTTGGATGTGGCTGATGTATTTGCTGTTCCACAGCGGCTCGAAAATCGAGTTGGCGAAGCGCAGCACCATCAGGTTCTGGGCGGTCTCCTTGCCGAGATAGTGGTCGATTCGATAGGTGTCGCGCTCTTGGAAGGTGTCGTTGACCACCTGGTTCAAGTGCTTGGCGGTGGCCAAATCGGTGCCGAAAGGTTTCTCCACGATGACCCGCGACCAGCAGCCGGTTTTCGGCTCGTTGAGTCCGGCATTTTTCAGGTTGACCAGGATTTCGTCGAAAAACTCGGGGGCGGAGGCGATGTAAAACAGGCGGTTGCCCTTGCCGCCGTGTTCGGCGTCGATCGCATCGAGTTTTTCCGCGAGGCTGCGGTAGCCCTCGGTGTCGGTGAACTCGGAGGTGTGATAGGAAACGGACTCGATGAAATTTTCCCAAATGCCGGCGTCGTGACCGGTGCGGGAA
The DNA here is from genome assembly GCA_044374015.1 of Luteolibacter sp. GTDB lineage: Bacteria > Verrucomicrobiota > Verrucomicrobiia > Verrucomicrobiales > Akkermansiaceae > Luteolibacter. The sequence continues at coordinate 2,498 of JBIPND010000208.1, forward strand.
ACCTTGCGGTTGAGGACTTCCAGCCCGGCGCGGAAGTCGGCGTCGGATTTATCCCGCCGCGCGAAACCGATGATTTTGACCCCGGTGGGCAGTTCGCCGCCGACCGCGAGATTGTACAGCGCGGGGATGAGTTTGCGGTGGGTGAGATCGCCGGTGGCCCCGAAGATGACGATGGTGCAGGGCTCAGCAGGCGAGCGGGAGACGAGATCTTCGCGGAAGGGATTGCTCATAAAACGGGCGGGAGTCTTCGCGAATCCGGCCCGTGAGGCAAAGCCAAATCCGGGCGGGGGAGCAAATCCGAATCATGGCGGACATGTGCGGGGATTCTCAGAGGGGAGGCAAGCGGCAGCTTGTCAGCCGGGGGATCGGCATGTAGTTTGATGTCATGTCCGCGAAGCTGAAACCTGGAAGTCCATTTGAGAATGATCCTTTATTCCTTGAAGTGATGGCCGAGGCCTTAGCCATTCAAGATCGATTTTCCGCTGAGCCGGTTTACGCCAAAACCGGCAAGGGATATCTCAAAAGTGTCGGCGTGACTGAGCTTCAGGAGCTGAAAGCACAGATGAAAAAGAATTCTGAAAATATCGCGCCATGACGGCCGAGGTTCGCTGGCTCCAGCCATTTTCATGGGACTTTGTAACCGGCCAGAACGAGATTCTCTGTCGTGAGAAATCCGCTCATCATGGTCCCACTTCGGACGGCCATGCGCTTGCCAAGGCGTTTTGGGAAGAGGCACAAGAACGTGAGATGAGTCTGTTTGATGCGATTGAAATAGGCCGCAAATGTCACCGAATGGCGCCGTTTACAAATTTCAACGGCAACACCTTTACCGCCATCGCCCGAATCCTTGTGAAGAAGCTCAATCTCGATCCAACGCAGGAACACATCGCCCGCAGCCTCGCGGGCCACATCGTGGCGGGAGTGGCGAGCGAGGAGGAGGTGCTCGCGTTCCGGAAGTTTTGCGAGAGCCTCGGCTGAAGACAATTTCCGACTTCCATCTTGATTCCCTGCGGCGGTCCGGTTTTCCTTCGCGGCAGGAATGAGCGAAGGTCCACATGAGTTTGCCGGGGATGCTGAAGCGGCAAAGGTGCTTGATTTGATCGCGGCGGGCCTCTGGCGGAAAGCCCGGGACGCGGCCAAGGAATTGTGCAAAAAGGACCGCGCGCGGTATCTGGTTTTGCTGATCCGGGCCAACGTGGGTCTGGTGCGCGAGATGCTCGGCAAGGGCCTGGTCAAGGAAGCGGAAACGGTGGTGGCCTATCTGGCGACGTTCGCTCCGGCGGAGACGATGGCGCTGCTGCGGGCGGAAATGGCGGCCCCGACGGGCAAGCGCCAGGTCCAGGCGCTGGCCGATTCCGGCGGGGCCGGATGGTGGCTGGCGGCGCTGCGGGCGGACGAAATTGCGATCAAAGGCGGCTCGGTTTCGCCGGCGGATCTGGCGGCGGTGGATCTGTTGGTGACGGATGGGTTTGAACCGGATGACGACGGGCAGGCGGCGCGTCTGGCGGCGGAGCTGAAAGCGGTGCGATCGGCGTGTGCCGCAACCGGCGAAGGCCGTTGGGAGGAGGCGAAGCAGGCGCTGCGCGACTTGCCGCGGCAGTCGGTTTTTTCGCCGTGGCGGATTTTTCTGCGCGGAGTGCGCTGTGTTTTCGAGGAGGAGCGGGAAACGGCGCGCCAGTGTTTCGCGCAATTGCCGGCAAGCGGTGCTTTGGCCCGGGCGGCGGCCTCCTTGGCACCGGATTTGGCCGGCAGCGCGCGACCGGCACCGGCCACCGCCACGGTCCCGCTGTGGTTGGCCGCCACCGCTCAGCCGGCCGCATGGTCCGCGCCGATTCTCACCGCTGCCGGCTCATGGAAAGCCGGCAAGCGGGTTCAGGCATTCGATGATCTGGTGGCGGGCATCAAGGAGGCGTTTCCATCGGTCGTGCCCGGGCTTCCCGCGCTGCTGACCGATGCGATTCTGCCTTCCCACGCCCGCATGAATGATACTGACTGGGTGGACTCCGAGAAGTTTTACCAGCGTTTCAGCAATGAGCGGATGAAGGCCAGCGCGCGATCCCCACAGGCGGCCTTGGCATTTTATCGGTCGATGTGCGTCGCGGAAAAAGGCGAGATGCCGCACCAGGAATTGGATCAGAGTTGGCGGATGGTCATCGAGTTGTGGCAGAAGTGCCATGGGCCGGACCGGCAGCGTGATTCGCTGGCGTGGCATTGGCTGGGTGATGCTCTGGCGACTCCCGCCGAACCGCACAACCCGTTCAGCGACAATCTTGCTGAGGAGCGCAAGAACCAGGCCAGGGCAATCAAGGCTTATGAAAATGCGATCGACGCCGATGAATCCAACGAGGCCGCGTGGCTCGGCCTCGTTTCCCTTTTGATCCGCCAAGGCGACACCAAGCGAAGCAACAAGATGCTCGACGAGCTGGTGAAAAAATTCCCCCGCAACAAGGGCATTTTGATGCTCGCGGGGGACAACGCCATTGCCCGCAAAAGTTTTGCCAAAGGCATCGCTATCCTGCGGTCCGCATTGACGCTCGATCCCCTCGACCGAGCCCTGAAGGAGCGGATCGTGGTTGGCTTGACGCTGCGAGTGCGGGAGGCGAGCCGCAAAGGTGCGCCAGCCGCAGCCTTGTGGGCGGAAATCGAACCCTTGCTCGAAAATTACCCTCCAGCCGGTCACGACATGCTCAGCCGCTGGATGGCGCGTGTCCGCCGGTCGTTGTTGGAAACGGAGCCTGAAGCGGCGGCGCAGGCGGAAGCGGATGCCATCGCGCTGGCTCCCTCCGCCCTGCTTCGCTTGTTTTTCGCCACCACCCTGGCGTCCGTCTATCGCGTCCCGCCGCGCAAGGAATGGGAATCTGCCTGGATCGTGGCCAGGTCTTCGCCCGAATGCACTTGGAAATCCCTGCTTGAAATCCTGCGGGTGCTTGATTTCACCACCGCCATCTCCGGCTGGGGCTGGAAACAAACCGACATGGCCACTGGCCGGATCTTGAAGGTGGCCGAACATTTGCTGGCTCCCAGCCGGCTCCAACAAGACCCCACGGGTCTGTTGGGACTGATTGACGAATTGGCCGCCCTCGGGAAACGCAGGTCGCAGCCCGTGGCTCATGCGATTGGCTTGATGCTCCGGGACATTTCCGATGCCCTCGGCGAGCAGGTGAGTCCCGGTTCGAAAAAGGCCGACCCGCACCTGCGTATGGCATGCCTGCTCCTTGACCATTGCGCGCCGGAGGAAGCTCTCAAATACCTCAAATCCATCATTGCCAATGCGGAGGCCGCCGGTCTTCCCGCGGTTGCGGCACGGGCAAGGGAGGTCCAAAAGGAAATCGAGAACCGCAATTCCCGCCAGCCTTTCGATTTCTTCGACGATGAGGAAGACGATGATGAAGATCCGTGGGACGACGAGGACGACGAG
>JBIPND010000389.1:0-4119 GCA_044374015.1 Luteolibacter sp.
GGCACCAGGCAGCGTGGTGATCTCTCTCGGCACCAGCGACACCTTTTTCGCGGCAATGCCCGGCCCGAAAACCGATCCTAATGGTTTCGGCCATGTCTTCGGAAACCCAGCGGGCGGCTTCATGTCGCTGATTTGTTTCCGCAACGGATCGCTGGCCCGCGAAGCGCTGCGGGACCAACTCGGCCTCGACTGGTCGGCGTTTGATCGTGAGGCGCTGGCTGGCACGCTCGAGAGTGCCGGACAAAACCTGATGCTGCCATTTTTCGGACCGGAAATCACCCCCCGCCACGACTTCACTGGGCCGGTGCTTCGTGGTTCGGCGGAGTTTGAATCCGGCAGTGACCCGGCGTTGCAAGTCCGCGCTTTGTTAGAGGGGCAGTTCCTCAACATACGGCTTCACTCGCAGTGGATGGAGGTCAAGACCGAGCGCATCCGCCTAACGGGCGGTGCTTCCAAAAACGACGGCATCGCCCAGCTCGTCGCGGATATTTTCCAGGCACCCATCGAGCGCCTGGATGTCTCCAACTCCGCCGCGCTGGGTGCCGCATTGATCGCCGCCGCCGCCGGGGGCCACGATCTATCCACGCTGCGGCAGGTTTTCTGCAAAGCCTCCGCCGGCTCATCGCTATCGCCAAATCGCGCTCTGGCGGAAACCTATCAGGAAGCCCTCGGAAATTTCAAATCACTGCTCGATGGATCCCGCTGAAGGAAAATTTGACCAACCCAAAGCCTGAACCTATTCTCCCGCCGAGATGACGATTGACCACTACGCGAATCAATTTGTGTGCGACCTCGTCGCCTACGAGCCCGGAAAACCGATTGACGAAACCGCCCGCGAGCTCGGGCTGGATCCCTCGCAAATCGTCAAGCTGGCGTCCAACGAAAATCCGCTAGGCCCCTCGCCGCTGGCGAAAATCGCGATGCGGGAAGCCCTCGAGGAGGCCCACATCTATCCGGACGGCGGCGGTTACCGCCTGCGCAGCGCCATCGCCGAGCAGTTTGGCATGGACCTCTCGAACGTGGTTCTCGGCAACGGTTCTAACGAAATCATCGAATTGCTGTGCCACACGTTTTTGAATCCGGATGCGGAACTCATCGCCGCCAAACACGCGTTCGTGGTTTACAAGCTGATGGCCACGCTGTTCGGCGCGAACTACGTCGAAGTGCCGGACCCGGAATTCGTGCACGACCTCGATGCGATGGCGGATGCGATCACCGACAAAACCCGCCTCGTTTTCATCGCCAACCCGAACAACCCCACCGGCACCATGGTCGATCAGGCGGCGATTGACCGGTTCATGGCGCGGGTGCCGGAACAGGTGATCGTGGTGTTCGACGAGGCTTACTTCGAATTTCCCGACTCGCCACCCGACGCCCTCAAGTATGTGCGCGAGGGCAGGAACGTGTGCGTGTTGCGGACCTTTTCCAAAATCCACGGCCTCGCCGCGCTGCGGGTGGGCTACGGTCTGGCATCGAAAAACGTCGCCACCTTGCTGCAGAAGGCGCGCCAGCCATTCAACGTCAATGCGATCGCCCAGGCCGGTGCGCTCGCCGCGTTGGGCGACAGCAGCCACATCGAAAAGACCCGCGCGGTGAACGCGCAAGGCATGGCGTTTTACGAAGCCGCCCTCCGCCAGCGCGGCCTCGAGTTTGTCCCCAGCTACGCCAATTTCCTGCTCATCAAGGTGGGCGAAGGCGACCGGGTCTTCCGCGACATGCTCAAACAAGGGGTGATCGTCCGTGCCATGAGCAGTTACAAACTGCCGGATTGGGTGCGGATTTCCATCGGCACCGCGGCGCAAAACGAGCACTGCATCGAAGTGCTCGATTCCGTGCTGGAGGCGGCGGCGGCGGTCGGCTGAAGCTTCGCCCCGGCGTTTGACAGAACCGGTCCGTTCGCGCATTCTCCCCTCTTGGCGGAACAACCTCACATGCCCAGTCCCGAGATGCCGCCGTCCCAGAGGGATTTCCGGTGTTCGCATTGCGGCGGGCGGATTTTGATCCCCCGCGAACTTCCATCCACCACTGGTCCGTGCCCGCATTGCGGCGGGGTGATCACCTCCCCCGCTTTGGAGGTCGCCGCGCCGATGCCGCCGATGCCGGTGATGCCGGCGATGGTGATGCCGGTGGCACCGGACCCGGTGCCTGAGTCCGTGGTGGAGCCAGCTCAACCCAAGCTCATCGCCCAGCCACCGGTCGCACCTGTGCCGGTTTCGCCCGTTGAGGTGGAAAAACCCAAGCTGGAGCCACTCCGGGTGGCCGACCTTCCGCCTGAAATCCCAAAACCGGCGGCCAAAGCCCTCCCCAGCCAGCCTGCACCCGCGCCGCCAAAACCCGAGCGCAGCGGCTTGATGACCGTCCTGCTGGTGCTGTTGTTCCTGCTGATCGCTGTCGGCGTCGCAGTCTATCTGGTCATCCAACAACTGTCCAAGGATCCCGAGGTCCTGAGATTCCCGTCACCGGTGGGGCCGTCCCCGATCAGCGAGGAGAATCGCAAACGCGGGCTTTTCATGATGACCTACGATCCGCAGCCGCAGTTTGAAATGAAGAAATTCTTCCGCCCGCTCGCCAGCCTCGAAGTGCAATACGGCGTGGATGAGGCGGATTTGCTGCTCAGCACGCTCGGCGGCAAGGAAACGCCCGCCACCGTATCGACGCAGTGAATATCCCGATGCAAGTGATCCCCACCCCGTCGCGCACGACCATTGCCGCGATCGCCACTCCGCTGGGAGTCGGCGCGGTTTCCCTGGTGCGTCTATCCGGTCCCGAATCCGTTGCGGTGGCGGATCTCGCCACGGGCGGAAAAGCGTCCTCCGCCCCAGCGCGCACCGCGGTTTACTGCCGGCTTGTCGATGCGGGCGGTGAAGTGATTGATGATGGTTTGATGACCGTCTTCCGCAATCCTAACAGTTATACCGGCGAGGACAGCGTGGAGTTCACCGGTCACGGCGGTATCCTGGTGACCCGCGAGGTGTTAGGGCGGTTTCTCGCCTGCGGTGCCATCGCCGCGGGTCCTGGCGAATTCACCCAGCGTGCGTTCCTCAACGGCAAGCTCGACCTCACCCAGGCCGAAGGCGTGATGGACCTGATCTCCGCCCAGACCCGCCTGTCGCTGCGGGCCGCCCGCAGCCAGCTCGAAGGCACGCTCGGCCGCCGCACCACCGAGGCCCGCGACCAACTGTTGGAAACCCTCGCCCATCTCGAAGCGTGGATCGATTTCCCCGAAGAAGACATCGATCCCCAGACCGGGGCTCTGTTGCGCGGCCGAGTTCAGGCCGTGCTGCAAGTGGTCGATTCCCTGCTGGCCACCGCCGATCAGGGGCGGATCCTGCGCGAAGGCGTGCGGACGGTGATTTTCGGCGAGCCGAATGTCGGAAAATCCAGTTTGCTGAATCGCTTGCTAGGATTCGAGCGGGCGATCGTCAGCGAGATCGCCGGCACCACCCGCGACACCATCGAGGAGATCATCAATCTCAATGGCATCCCGCTGCGCCTGGTCGATACCGCCGGCGTCCGCGAGGCGGCGGACCGGATCGAGGCCGAAGGCATCCAGCGCACCGTCCGGCAGATCGAAGCGGCGGATTTGTTGTTGGAAATCGCCGATGCCAGCCAGCCGAGGCCGGTGGCGGCGGTGCTGCCCGCCACCGCCGCCCAACATTTGTTAGTCCTGAATAAATCCGACCTCGGCGAGCATCGGTCGTGGTCCGGAGTCGGGGCGATCCGGCTGTCTTGCGCCAGCGGTGAGGGATTTGAAGAACTTTCCAACAGCATCCGCGACTCGCTCCATTTCAGCGAAGCGGATTGGGGCGAACATGCCATTGCCATCAACGCCCGCCATCAGGCGAGCCTCGCTTTGGCACGCACGGGCTTGCTGGCCGCGCTGGAATTGTTGGACGACCCGACATCGGACACCGAGCTCGCCGCCATCGATCTCCGCGAAGCCCTCGACGCCCTCGGCGAAATCCCCGGCCGTGTCGATACCGAGGATCTGCTCGGCGTGATTTTCAGCAGCTTCTGCATCGGCAAGTAGCCGGATCATTCCGCCAGCCCGAGGATGCGCGCCTGATCGAAATCGTAGGGCGTGAGTTCCAAGATCACCCGTGCATCGATCTCAAACAC
>JBIPND010000209.1:0-5889 GCA_044374015.1 Luteolibacter sp.
AAGGTGCGGAGTGTGTTCATGGATGGATCGTTGTAAAAAAAGTGGGCGGAGGAATTCCGTCGGGAGGTGGTGTGGCGCTGAGGTTAAGGACGCGCGGGGATTTGTCAAAATCGATCACCGCCGGGGTGAAGTTGATTTCCGGGGTTGAGTGGGCGGGACGGCTGTGCGTAGCGTCGGCGCATGCGAATCGGACTTACGGGTGTGCTGCTGGCGTCATTTTTGTTGGTTTCCTGCGGCGGAATGGGGCCCGAACCGTTGATGGGTGATCTGGAAACAGGCGGCGAGCCGGCGGAAGGTGGGATCGCGGAGGTGCCGAACCCCAACGCGTCGATGGCGAAAAAGATCGGAAAGCCGATCGAGCAGCTGCAGCGCGGCCACGAAGTTTACATGCTGCGTTGCGGCGAGTGTCACCGTTACGAGCTGCCGCAAAACCTCGATGTCGACGAATGGCAGGACACGATGCCGAAGATGATCAAGCATGCCGGGCTGGAGTCTTCGGACGAGCGGGCGGTGCTGGATTACGTGGTCGCGGTGAAGCTGGAGCGCGGCGAGTGAGCGGAAGTGGCAGCCGTTGCGCTGCCGTTATGCGCGGGCGGCGCAGTGGCTCGATCTGACATTCGGGCTGGCGCTGGCCGGCTTGGCGGTGGCTTTGATGGTGGGATGACCCCAACAAAAAGCCCCGCGGTGAGGCGGGGCTTTTCGGCAGAGCGGAAAATTTCGGTGAGCCGGGATCAATTGAACTTCGGGGCCTTGTGCTGGCTGAAGTAACCATCGCCCAGATACATCGACGCGGCGTAATCCGGAAGCGGGCCGGAATCGGGAGGCAGCGGGATGTTGCCGTGAATCGCGTCTTCGGGGTGGGAATAGGCGATGCTGACCGGGGTGCCGACTTTGACGAGCTGGAAGAATTTCGGTGCGACGTTTTCATGCAGTCGGATGCAGCCGTGGGTGCAGGGGTGATGTTTGACCCAGCCGGTGTGAAACCCGTAGTTGGGCTTGAACTCGACCCAGTAGGGCATCGGCGTTCCCTTGAACGACCAGCCGGCGGGTTTGCTGCTGAGCATGGTTTTTTTCACATTGCTGCCGCTGTAGGCGAAGCCGTGGCTGTTGGCGCGCTTCTTCGCGACCTTGTTGAAAACTCTGAAGCTGCCGGATGGAGTGGCGGTTCCCGGGGAGCCGACGGATACGGGCATCGAAAGCAGCACTTCCGAGCCTTCCATGACGTAGGTGCGTTGTTTGCTCAATGAGACTTTCACCTTCACGTTATTGGGATTGGACGGGAGCTTGGCGGGTCGGTCGTAAGCGTGGTAGGCGGCGAGGCCTGAGCCACTGGAGGACGTCGTGGAGCAGGAAGAGAGGAACGCGGCCGCAGATGTCGCGACAGCGAGGATCAGAGTGGATTTGAAATTCATGGTAATGGTTGGGGTGGGGGCACCATCGTGTTCTGAGGAAAAAATGCAAGAAACGTGTACGGTGAATCGGATCAACGGACGCGTTCCCAAGCATCCACCTTATCATTGATGAACCACACCGAGGCCAGGCGATAGGGAATGTAAGTCACTTCCGTGCCGAACCCGTAGCCATGGTATCCATAGCGGCCGCGCCCGTAATAGGGGCCGTAACCAAGCGCATATCCGCTGTAGAGGCTGGAGGAATAGACGGGCAGCGCGCCGGAGTAATCCCAGCGCGCGGTGGCCTGTTGGTTTTTGGATCCTTCGAAGCGGCGGTCCGGCGGGCCCCATGCGAGTTCCACCGCGGCGGGTGGCATTCCCCGGTTGATCCGTCCTTGTTGCACGAGGCTCTGGTCCGCCTTGCTGAGCGAGGCGAATTTTTCCGGGTGGCGATCGATTCTCGCCTGCGGGGTGGACGGGGCGCAGGAGGCGAAAATCAGCCCGAACAACAGGGGGAGAAGCATCATTTTCATGAATTACGGTTAGCTGCAATCGGCGCGATTTGCAACGGGTGTGTTGGCGATTTCAAAGAACTTTGCAAACGGGCTTGCCAACGGTGAATCCGTCGCAGCAATCTGTCGCCGAACGTTGCCCCGAATCAAAATGTCAGAACTTCTAGAAGATGGCGAGCTCACCGCCGCATTGAAAAAGTGCCCCGAGTGGGACTACGAAAAAAAAGCGATTACCCGGACTGTTGAGTTCGAGGAATTCATGGATGCGATTGATTTCGTCAATGATCTTGCCGAGATCGCCGAGGAGGCGCAGCACCATCCGGATATCACCATCAAGCACACCAAGGTGACGCTCAAGCTCACCACCCACGATGCGGGGGGAGTGACCGAGCTGGACATCGAGCTGGCCCAGCGGGTCGATAATCTGGTCGATTGATCCAACCGAAATTCTTTTCCCAAGCAGGGTCGCCCGTCGCGGGTGGCCCTGCTTTTTTCGTTCAGCGGGGGAGCATCAGCTCGTCGTCCTTGAAGCCGGTCAGCTTGCCGAGGCCTTTCAGCAGGGTGCGGAGCGTGAAGAACAGGAAGATCAGGATCGGCACGCCGATGACTGCGAAGCCCCAGCCGGTTAGTTTGGCGATGATCGCGTTGTAAGTCTCCAGCGCATCGATCGCGGTGGCGTCGAAGCCGTGGAAAAACCACTGCGCGAGCACCAGGTTCATCACCGAGCTGAGGAAGAATGAGGCGGCGAACAGCTTGGTGGCCCCCAGCAGCAGCTTGTTGTAGTCGGATTGGGCGGAAATTTCGCTCACCCGCTGCTCGATCTTCGGGATGTCGAAAATCGAGTCGTTGTAGAGGAACACGCGGATCAAGGGGGTCGTCGAACGGTGTGACATCAGGATGGCGACGCCCAGGGCGAGGGGAATCAACGCCTCTTTCATGCCGAAAAGAATGCCGGCGTTGGGTTTCACGGTGCCGTCCTTGTTCCAGAGGTAGAGCGTCAATCCGCCGGAAAGCAGCACCGAGATCAGGCCGAGCGCGGAGAAAAAATTGCCTTTGCGCGTCTTGAGGTAGTGCCAGGCGCCGTAACCGAGCGGCAGGGCAAGGGCGATGACCATCGCCCACAGCGGACCGATGTGCCACGGTCTGGCCACTTTCCCGAGCCGCACCTGCAATTCCGGATCTTTACTGAGATAGCTGAGGACCAGTACCGGGACGATCACGTTGATCAGGATGTTGGCGAGCGGGTGCTCTTGGTGGGATTTCGATTCTGCCATGGTGGTTTGCCCGAGAACCAAGCGGGTTGTCAGGGAAATGGAAATACAAAAACAAACGGCGATGCGTCATGCTGGGGTGGCACCCGCCTCAGTGAGTTTCGGCAACGACTTCTGGCAAAGGGTCTGGGATGAAAAAAGCGGAGTCATTGCTGACTCCGCTTTGGGGGTGGGAAGAGGCGGACTGAAGTCCTGGACTACTTTTGAAATCAGACTTTGCCGAAAATGGTCTGGCCGGTGGAGCGGAGGTCGTCGCAGGCGGTTTTCATCCGATCGCAGAGGCTGAGTTCGCCTTTTTTGAGATACGAGCGCGGGTCGTAAGCCTTCTTGTCGCCGACTTCGCCGTCGATCTTGAGCACGCCTTCGATGTTCTGGCACATGTGGGTGGCGATCGGGCGGGTGAACGCGTATTGCGTATCCGTGTCGATGTTCATTTTGACGACGCCGTAATCGAGGGTCTCGCGGAGGTCGCTCTCGGAGGTGCCGGAGCCGCCGTGGAAGACGAGGTCCATTTCGGCGGTGGCACCGTATTTGTCGGTGACGGCTTTTTGACCGTCGCGCAGGATGGAGGGCTTGAGCTTCACGGCGCCGGGCTTGTAGGCGCCGTGGACGTTGCCAAAAGTGGCGGCGAACAGGAAACGGCCGATGGGGTTGAGCGCTTCGTAGACTTCCACCATGTCGTCAGGAGTGGTGTAGAGTTTTTCGATCGGCAGGCCGGAGGTGTCGTGGCCGTCTTCCTCGCCACCGACGCAGCCGGCTTCGACTTCGAGGATGATGCCGAGTTCGGCGCACTCCTTGAGCAGGGCTTTGGAGATTTCGAGGTTTTCCTTCAGCTCAACGACCGAGCCGTCGAACATGTGGGATTGGAACAGCGGGCCTTTGCCTTCGGCGATGCGCTTGCGCGAGGCTTCGAGCAGCGGCTTGAGGAAGGAATCGACTTTGGCCGGGTGGCAGTGGTCGGTGTGGAGGGCGATGAGCACGTTGTGTTTCTCCGCGAGCAGGTGGCAGGCTTCGGCCAGCACGATGGCACCGAAGGCGGCGTCTTTCACCGCGGTGCCGGATGCGAACTCGCCGCCGCCCGTGGAAACCTGGATGATTCCGTCGGATTTGGCTTCGGCAAAGGCACGCAGCGCGCCGTTGATGGTGGGCAACGAGGTGACGTTGATGGCGGGGTAGGCATAGCCGCCTTTTTGGGCGGCGTCCAACATGGCGCGATATTGCGCGGGAGTTGCGATTGGCATAACGGTGGTTCCGTAACCAGTCAGCGGGCGATCGACAAGCCGGAATGCAGCGAGTTCCGGTAATTCTGTCGGGCTTGCGGCTTGCCAATCGTCCGTTCCCATTGTTGCCTTCTCGCTAACCAATGACCTCCGCAAAATCAATTGTTTGTAAACCAACGCCTTGGTTTCTTCTCCGCGCCTTCGTGATGCTGCTGATGTTCGGCGTGTTCGCCGTGCTGTTCTACATCGACGGCTCCACCGGCTATCGGGAAAAGAACGTCGGGTTCTACCTTCACAAGGCGTTCCAGCAGGCGAACACGGAATTTTCGCAAATGAATTCCGACGGTTCGCTGACGGCCGCGGCGTGGAAGAGCCATGCGGAGAAACAAGCGGTCGCCGTCCCGGAAGATCGCTCGGTGTTGCCGGCGGACTTGGAATTGCCGATGCCGTGGCCGGCGATCCTGCATGACTTCGAGCGCATGAAACCACTCCAGTGGAACATCCTCTGGCGCGAATACACCAAGGAAAACGGCATGAACGCCACCCCACCGGAGGAACCCTACACCGCCCGCAAAATCGCCGAGCAGTGGATCGTTTTCTGGATCTGCCTGGGCCTTTCCCTGATCGCCGCGTTTTTCCTGATCCGCACGCTGGGTCGCGCGATCTCGGTGGATGCTGACTCGGTCACCACCCAGAGTGGCCGCCGCATTCCGTTTTCCGAACTGAAGACCCTCGACCTCCGCAAATGGGAAACCAAGGGGCTCGCCTTCATCGAGCACGACGGGCCATCCGGCAAAGGGCGCATCCGCATCGACGGCCTGACCTACGGCGGCTTCAAAAAGGAAAACGATGAACCCGCCGAGCGCCTGATGCGCCAGATCCGCGCGAATTTCTCCGGTGAGATCATCGAATACACCAGCGTGGATGCGCCCGCGGCCAGCGAGGATCCGGCCAAGCCCGCCTGAGTGATTTTCCGCATGTCCGAGCTTTTCCTGCCCACTTTCGTTTTCGATGTTGCCAAGTCGGTCCATCAAGCGATAACCACGTCCAACGCCAACCCCAACCATAGCAACTCATGTCAGATAAAAGTATCGAAGCCCGCGTAAAAGACATCATCGTCGACCAACTTGGCGTCAACGCCGACCAAGTCACCACCGAAGCAAAATTTGTCGAAGACCTCGGAGCCGACTCGCTCGACACCGTGGAACTCGTGATGGCTTTCGAAGAGGAATTCGACATCGAAGTGCCCGATGAAGAAGCCGAAAAGCTCCAAGCCGTCGGTGACGTCATCACTTACATCACCAGCCAACAGGCCTGATTCCGGTAGGCGTAACGCTTTCTGAAAAGGGCGGACTCCTTGGTGGTGTCCGCCCTTTTCTTTGCTTTCCGCCGGATCTGGCAGACACTCCCCCGCATGCATTCACCCGACGACATTCATTACGCGCTTGAAACGACCAAGGTTCTCCGTGAGCCGGACCGAAGGATCGATACCTTC
>JBIPND010000210.1:0-5877 GCA_044374015.1 Luteolibacter sp.
GCCGACGATGAACAATGAAGCGAGCAAATGGGTGATTTTCATAATAGTTAGATTGAGATCAGTTTTTCAAATCGGAGCGCTGATAGAAGAGGTTGGTGTCCGGCCGCTCGTCGCGGCAGAGGTTCTTGCGCAAGGTCAGCCGCGACGGCGGGTCGTGCGGCTCGGTGGCGCGGAGCAGGTTGCCGTGGGTTTCTGCCTGATAGCCGCGCGGCAGTTCGATCTTCCAACTTAGCGCCCGGATGAACAACGGGGTCTTGGGCAGCGACAGCGCGAGCGTTCCCTCGACCGGATCAAGCGCGGCGGCGCGGCCGGTGAACGAGCAGGCAATCCGGGTTTTTTCGCCGCCGGCAGGCAGGCTGATTTCGAGTTTCCCCTCGCCGAGGTTCACCGGTCTGGCAGGGGTGTTGCCGACATGGCACGACAGCAGCGTCATGCCCGGCGGCACGTCGAGAGTCACGCCCGGCGCGCCGCGATGCTCCAGATCCAGCGTGCCTTCGAGCAACATCGCGCCGTCGGGTTCGAGTTTCAACAACCACGCGGCCTCGCCGACCGTGGCCTCCGCCGTGGCCACCACCGGCAGCGGATTGACGGTTAGATCGGCGGTGCTGGCGGCTTCCAACTGATAACAGAAAACCCCGCCGAGGTCCTGGGAGAACCCGGACGGCAGGCTCTTCGCGGTGAACGGCCCGGCCAATCCGTCCGCGGCGTACGAGAGCTCGGCAGAACCGACGACGATGAAACGGGTGCGGGTCGAATCCCCGCCTGGGCCGGAAGGCGACTGGAGTTTCCAAGTCCGATCCAGGGGCCGGCGGGGCAACTGATAGGAAATGGCGACCTCGCGCTCCAACAGCCCGCGGGTCTTCCATTCGAGCTGCATGCCGAGCGAGCGGTCGGCGCCGCGCACCAGTTTCTGCCCGACCAGATCTTCGCCCGCCGCCTTCACTTCGCGGGCGTCCGCCGGCAGCGCCAGCGTCGCGGCGACCCCGGATCCGCCGGTGGCGGAGGCCCGGGCCAGCACTTGATAGACGATTTCGCCCTCGCCCGGAATCACCAGCGCCTGATGCTGCCATGCCCAAATCGACGGTTCCGGCGGCTTCAACGCCTCGCGGGTTTCCTCACCGCCGAGCCTGCGGAACCTGATACCGCCGCCACCGAGCGGCAGCGCCACCACTTGATTCGAGCCCATGACCTGCTCGCGGCCATCGACCTTCAGGGCGATCGAACACCCCTCCCCCAACTCGGCGGTTTCAAACAATGCGGCCGGGCATGCGGGAACTAGCAGATTGCCCTGGTCCGTTCCGGGCGCTGGCAACAAGCGCATTTCCAAAATTTGCGCGCCGGCGGCCTCGCGGGCGTGGCACAGCATTTTTTCATGGATGAGGATGCGGGCGTCGGCGGGTTTCTGGCTTTCCACGGTCACATCGCCGCCCACCAGCGGAATCATCGCCAGACCGTTGGAAAACGTGGTCGTGCGGAACGTCGCATCGATCACAGGACTGTCGCCAACGATGGACAACCGGAAGCGCGCCGCGAGCAAGGCCCCCACCGGCTCAAGGCCTGGCGCGGCGCGAACCGCTTCCGAGATCAGGGTTTTGAATTCAGCATAAGGCAATCGAACCTCCGCCTGGTCGAGCCCGGGCCCGGCGAAGGCGACGTTGGAAAACCATGCGGAAACGGCGAGCAGCTTGTGGAATGCGGACATGCGCCGAGGCTTCACGCCCCCCGTGAAACCTTGATGAAGGATTGATGAATACGTGGTACAAAGCGGAGCCGAATCAGTCCGGTCATGAAAACCGCAAGCGGAATTCCCACACACAACGTGAGCATGGCCTGGATGAATGGCCGCAGGCTTCTGAATCAGCCGTTGCCGCGCAAATGTTCCATATCATTCGGTTCTCCAAAATGGAGATCTGGCAAATCCAGTCCGATATCGGGGATCGGATGCCGGCTTTTTGATCGAATTGATGAACCAGCGATGGGCATAAGAATGATCGCCCAGCGGCCCGACGTCATCGATCGTGCCAGACCAGTCTTTCCGATGTTCCAAGTCGGTCGAGGGGTCGAGATCAAATCGCTGGAAACCAGCGACAAAACGGTCATCGGGCACCCCCTTGGCGAAATCGGAGGTCAGGTAAAAATCAACCGGATAACTCTTTGCGACGGCGGCAATCACCTCGGACCGAGGCAGCGGCGTGTCGAGCAGGGTGATTCGCAGGGTTTCGGGGGAGCAGCCACGTTCCATCATGCGGAGGGCGGCGTGCAACACCACAAAGCCTCCGGCACTGTGTCCGATAAAATGCATCGGACAAGATCTGGAAATCTTACCCGCCTCCATTTCATCTGCGAGTCGGTCACCAACACGTGTCCCGACCTTTTCTCCAACGGCGCGGATCGATGAAACATTCTCCACCATCTCGCCCGTGCCGGCACCCGCATACTCAAGCAATCCGGTCAGGCGTGTCGCGCCCATGGATGCGGTCGGATTCGCGGATGTTGACCAGTCGACCAACCAGATCTGGGGCGGATTCCCGACACCTGTGTGTTTCTTGAGAGCATCATGCATCCGGGTCATCCAGTGGGTCTCCATCTCCCACGATTCTTCCAACGAGACATCTTTCCTGCCGGAATGATATCTTCTACCGGTTCCGGCGAGGTCGACACTGTCTGTCAGTCCGTGGGCAATGATGAGCAATCCGTGTTCGACGGTTTCCTCGCCAGGTTGCCAGCAATCAAACTGGTCGGCGGCGAGAGGCCTCAGCAGAATCCCGTCCCTAGCCGCCAGAGGAATATGGGGAGCCTTGCGATAGTGAATCCATGCGGTCGTTATGACGATGGAAAACGCGATGACCACGACGCGGCCGAGAAGTACCCTGCCGATGAATCCAAGGCTGATGCCGAACCCTGCCAGAATGCGGTCGAACACCCCGCCCTTTTTTGCTTTGCCCCTCAGCTTGCTCGACTCACTGGTCTTCGCGCGATAGAACATTTCGTTGGCTTCGGCTTGGTAAAACCACTCGACAACCTCGCCAAGCAGAGTGCGCTCCACCTCGCAGACCAGCTCGCTGAAGTCCAGGCTGGTTCCGTCCGTAACAATCCGATCTTTTGTATTGACGAGGAAATCGACCTGTTGGGCGAAACGACCGACTTTGCGGTTGAGTTCGAGATAGGAGCCTCTCAACTGGACGAGGATCGCGATCAAAGGCAAGGCCGCACCCACAAACGCCAGCACATAGTCGGACCCGGAATTGGTGATCAGCCATCTCTCCGATTCGTCCTTCAGTGAAAGCACCACTCCAACGACCGCAAGGAACAGCGCGCCATCCAGGCAGACCGTCACCATCCGGCTGAGTTTGCGCCGATCCTCCGCAGCCTCTCCCATTTTCCGGGTGTAGAACGTGATCTGGTGATCCACCCGTTGGATGACATACTCCTTCCTCGACTGTTCTTCATCGGCCGCGGAAACCTCATCGGTTCCGATCTGGGAGGCAATCCACTGCAGCCCTGGGGCACCGGACAGCGCGTCCTCGGTGGCCCCGGGAGCAACCTGACTGCTGGCGAGCTTGGATCGGGCGATCTCGGCGAGCATGCGCGAGCGGATCCACGCGGGCTGCATTCCTTTGAAACGGAGCCACCATAGCAATCCCACCACGAGGATGGTGCATGTGAGCACCCCCACCGCAGTGTAGGACACATGGAAGCGCAGCCGCGCGATCAACAACCAAAATAACGGGACCAGCACCGCAGCTCCCTGGCAGAACAGAATCGCAGCCCAAATCCGCCTCGTGTTGGGAGCGAGCTGCGAAGCGACGTCATCCGCACGTTCAAATACCATCCCGGCCGAACTGCCCGGTGCCAGTTTCAAGAATGCAAATACTTGATTGAACCATATTGGGACGGAAGGAGGCGTTTCACGCATACCCATGAGTTTATAAACGGTTGCCCCAGCGCCCCACAATTCAAAAAATCACTGGGATTGAGACATTGATAGTCCTTCGGATACCGGCTATGGACGATCGGCACCGTAGCGCCACGGGACCACGGATTGGTCGATCGGCTCATACATCAAGTTTCCGGCATACCGCCAACCGTCGAGCACAATGCCCTCCGACCAATGCTCGCCGGCAGCATGGACGCCAAGCGCATGATGTTCACGAAAGGGTTGCCCGCGATAGCAGTGGAGCAGCGTCATCCGGAGTCCGGAGGGCAGGTCGTCGGCGAGTTCACCATAAAGATCAAGTGCCCAGTGATAGCACAACCCGCGCTGTTGAAAACCGCCGTTCACGAGCACATTGTTGAGCCACGGCGTCAAAACGACAACCCACTCCTTCCGCTTCGCCGCCGCCACTTCGAATGCCTCCGTGGCGAAGGCGTGAGCTTCGATGCGGGATACCTGCGGATTCTTAGTCTTAACCAGGGCCGCCAATTCACCCGCATGGGCCTGCCGCTCGGTGGGACGGTAGGCCACGGGAGCACATGAAGTCAGGAGCGCACCCAGCACCGCAACGGCAGTTTTCTTGAAACAATTTCGGGCGTCGCCCGTGGCTTGAGAGCTGCCTTCATTCATGCGTGAGGGCAAGCTCGGCCATACCTGTGATCTCTGTGTGAAGCAGGCTTGTGACCCTCTTTTCGCGGTCTAGTAATTTTCCACATATCCGAAGATGCCTTGGCTGTCTGCGGAGCGTTGGGGAAGGGGTTCGGTTTTTTTGTCTTTCCTTAGAGCTGAGTAGACCCCACCAGCAGTGGCTTTGATGGTCTCGCGGTTCTGAACCGCCCAGGCAACCCCTGTGATAACTGCAGCCGTGGCAGAAACAGGCTGTTTGATGGTTGTGGCTTCGAACCGAATTTCCGCGGCATCAGGTGCGACTTCCGATAAACTACCAACGTGTCCGGATGGAGACAAACAACAGGAACTCATCAGCATCAACAGAACCGATCCTGCTGCCGTGATTCGAAAAATTTGCAGTAATTTCATCGCTGTAATTCTCAATCCTTGATTTCGTCCCACGTGAGCTTGCCGTCCCGGTTGGTATCGAATTCCGCCATGTGGGGTCCGATTTTGGACGGCTGCTTTCTCTTGGCCAGGAATTCCAACAAGTCCACTTTTCCATCGCGGTTTGTGTCAAACAAAACGAAGATCTGCGCGGCGGCCTTGGTGGCTCCGGGCTGGCTCCACTCGCCGCGCGAGATCACCCCGTCGCGGTTCGCGTCCAAAATCGTGAAATTCTCGTGAGTCAGTTGGCTAACAAACTCCTTGGTCGTTATGGCGAAATCCGAGGACTGGTCGATCGTCTTGAACGCCGTGCCTCCCGGGGGCGTGGCGCAGGAAGCGAAGACGGCAGCGAGGGGTAAAAGTAAAAACCGTATGTGTTTCATGGTGAGGTTCCTTCGCAAGTTGCTTCGAGTCGTGGAGATTCCGCCCCGGCCCGCCAATTCAAAATCTCCGGCTTCGACAAAACCCTCACGGCTGCATCCAACCATCCAACCATCCAACCGGGGAACGAATTCCTGACCTATCAGCGGGGCGGACCCGGATCTGATGGATGCGGCAGACTGATCGGATTTTTCTGCCCATCACCCAAATTTTCTGCCCAATGTCTATCCAGTCTTCGATGAATTGCGACCGCTCCACCCGCTCGAACCCGCTCCGACGCGTATGGCTTCTTGGCTTTGCCGGCCACCGCACCCTTGCAAACCCGGTGGCCATCGCGCAAGCACTCCGCCGCTCGATTGAAGAATTCCAACGGCAGGTGGATGGGGAGGTGATAGGTCGTGCGGGCGCGGCCGCCGGGGCGGATCTGCTGTTTCTCCAAGCCTGCCGCGACGCGGGGTTGGCCTACAGCGTGGTTCTGCCATTTCCCGAGGAGCGCTTCCGGGAGG